>CATZMG010000020.1 GCA_958421655.1 uncultured Collinsella sp. | reverse complement strand
ACTCGCATAAAAAGCCTCCCATTTCTCATGTCCAAGAAATGGGAGGCGGTTCACCCCGGGGCGCCCTCCTGCGCGCAATCAGCCCGTCATGTAGAACGGAATAAAATGTTTGTGAGGCCCTGGCCGTTTGGCCAGGGCCTCATTTTGTAAGTAGTCAAAAAAGCCCCGTCCCAAATGAGCTATTTGAGAAGCTGAGCCATGGCGTTGACGAATTTTTGGACTTGGAGAGTTGGCTCGAGCGGGTAGTGCAGAAAGACCGGCACCTCGCGGCCGCATAGGAGCGGCACGCCCACAAAGGCAGGGTGCACGCCCGACCATGCGCCGCAGGTGAGCACCGCGTCGCCCTTTTCCTCTGCCTCATTAAAGAGCGCAAAGTCAAAGCTATCCACATCGATCACGTCCACACCGCCGTCGGCCAAAAGGTCGATACGCAGGCTGTCCATGGCGTCGTTGCCGTGGCGGAGCACGCGCAGGCGCATGCCCTCCAGGTCGGCAACCGTGATGCGCGTCTTGCGCGCCAGCGGGCTCGTGCGCGGCACGTCGATATAAAACGGCACGTTGACAATGCGGAGCTTTTGGCAGGCATCACCCCAGCGTGGGGTAGAAAAACTCGACTGCACCACATCGACCTCGCGGCCCAAGCTGCGCATGACTGTCTCGCGCTCGTCGTAGAGGTCGCTTACCGGCACAATCTCAAATCGCAGCGACGGCTCCAGATCGTGGATGCCCGTCCACATCGACAGCGTTTGGCGCCCCGGACACATCATCGACACGCCCAGGCGCACGGCACCGCCATCGCCCGCCGCACGTCGGGCACGGCGCAGGGCGTCCTCGGACTGCCGCATAATCGAGCGCGCATCGTCCACCAGCAGAGCACCCGCCGGCGTCACCTTGACGCCCGAGTGCGAGCGCTCGAACAACGTGATGCCAAACTCGGCCTCGAAGCCCGACACCTGCTTGACGAGCGCCGGGGTCGACACGCGCAATTTTGCCGCCGCACGCGAGAAGCTTCCCAGCTCCGCGGCGGCCGATATGGCCTCAAGTCGTCGATCGTACACGTCAATCTCCCGTTTTCGCGCCCGTGACCGCATGGTGCCACAGGGGGGTTGTTTTCGCAGGTCACGCGCTCAATTGAGAATAAACCTCAATGCATAGTGTAAACCTACAGTTAACGCCATTCTAACAAATATGCAATTCACCTGCGCAAATGCAAAGCATACGATAACCAGCGAAAACCACGTGGGTCGATTAATGGGAGCGGCCCACCGGGAGGCACAAGAAGGGAAGTTCCTATGAGCAATTGGCTTAAGCTCGAGGGCGATGTCTGCGCCGTGACTGGCGCGCTCGGCGGTATGGGCGCCGAGATCTGCCGCGAGTTCGCCCGCAATGGCGCCAACGTCGTCATGCTCGACCTGGACGAGGAGAAGGTCAAGGCCGCTGCCGCCGACCTCGCTGCCGAGTTTGGCATCCACGCCGAGGGATACAAGATGAACGCCACCGACGAGGCCGAGGTTCAGGCTGCCGTCGATGCCACCATCGCCAACTTCGGCCGCGTCGACGTCCTTGTCAACACCGCCGGCATCCTGCGCTTCGCCGCCATGGAGGATCTGCCGCTGAGCGACTGGGAGCAGGTGCTCAACGTCAACCTCACCGGCTATTTCATCACCTCGCAGCGCTTTGGTCGCGAGATGATCAAGGCCGGCCAGGGCCGCCTGGTGCACATCTCGACCGTCGCCAGCCACTCCCCCGAGACGTTCTCGGGCGTGTACAGCTCCACCAAGGCCGGCGTCAACATGATGTCCAAGATGCTCGCCGCCGAGTGGGGCCCCTACGGCGTCCGCTCCAACTGCGTCGAGCCCTGCTTCGTTAAGACCCCGATGTCGGCCAACTTCTACGCCGACCCCGAGGTCGAAAAGAGCCGCAGCCGTCTGATCGCCACGCGCCGCATCGGCGAGGTCAGCGATATTGCCAACGCCGTCATGTTCCTGGCGTCCACGCGCTCGGACTTTACCACCGGCGACGCCATCAAGGTCGACGGCGGCTTCTCCAACATGATGGGCGACCTCACCGCCAAGCCCGGCGGCCGTCGCGCCTATGCCGACAACTACCTTAAGAACAAGGGTGTCGATCTCTGGTCCGATGAGTCCGGCGTCGCAAAGCCGACTGACCAGTAAACCAACCTGACAGGGAGGCCCCGCGGACACGCCCGCTCCTCCCCCGTATCGATTAGAAAGAGTCCAATGGCTTCCACCAACTCCAACAAGGGTCGCGCCGTCGTGCTTTCCGCCGCGTGCGTCACCATGTTCTTCATCAGCTCCATCGCGCTGTATTCCGTCGTGAGCAAGAATCTGCTCGCCGTCTACCCCGAGTGGTCGAGCGCCCTTACCTGGGCTTTCCCGGTCTTTCAGACCATCATGGCCGTGACAGGCATCTTCGCCGGCCGTATCTCCGATAAGATCGGTCCGCGCAACGTCGTGATCGCCGCCGCCGTGTGCTACGGCGTGGGCTGGTTCATGTCCGGCACCGTTACCGAGCCGTGGCAGTTCTACCTGTGGTTCTCGCTCGTCGCCGCCATCGGCAACGGCCTGGGCTACAACCCGGCGCTCACCACCGGCCAAAAGTGGTTCATCGACAAGAAGGGTCTCGCCTCCGGCATCACCCTGGCCGCTTCGACCGCCGGCCCCGCCGTGCTGTCCCCGGTGCTCGCCTCGCTGCTCATCCCGAGCCTGGGCATCTTTGGCGCCCTCAAGGCACTCGGCGTCATCTTCTTTGTGATGATTGCCGCCTCCGCCCTGTTCCTGAAGGCCCCCGAGGCCGGTTGGCTGCCCGAGGGCTTCGAGGCCCCCAAGGGCGGCGCGCATGCCGGCACCTTCGGTGACCTCACCCCGGGCGAGATGGTCAAGACCCCGCGCTTCTGGGTCCTCATCATCACCTTCGCCTTCGCCGCCACCGCGGGCACCCTGCTCGTCGGCAAGGTTGCCTCCATCGCCGCCGTCCAGCTCTTCGCCGACCCCACGAGCGCCGCGGCCGTCGCCCTCGGCGGCGTGGTCGTCTCCGTCAACACCTGCGCCAACCTGGTTGGTCGTCTGTCCTTTGGCCAGATCATCGACAAGCTCGGCGCCTACAAGTCGCTGCTCATCAGCCTTGTCGTCACCATCATCGCGCTCGTCATCATGTCGATGAGCTTTACGCAGGCCATGTTCTTTGTGGCACTCGCCCTGCTCGGCTTTAGCTTTGGCGCCCTGCTCGTCATCTACCCGCCGCTCACCGGTGGCGCCTTTGGTACCAGCAACATCGGCGTCAACTACGGCATCATGTTCCTGGGCTATGCCGCTTCCACCTGGATCAGCCAGCCCATCACCGCCGTGCTGTATCACGCCGAGGCCGGCAGCGCCGCCTACCAGCAGTCCTTCTACGGCGCCATCGTGATCGCCGCCATCGCCGTCGTGCTCACCGTCTACATGATGGTCTCCGACAGCAAGAAGAAGTCCGCCTAGTTTTACCGATGCGACAAAGGGACTGCCCCCTTGCCGCATTCCACCGCCACCAGTATTAAGGAGTCGAAAATGTCTGAGCTCAACCCCGTCCGCATTGCCGTTATCGGCGCCGGCGCCATGGGCCGCAACCACATCCGCTTTGTCACCGAGGAGCCCGAGGCCGAGCTCGTCGCCATCGCCGACGCCTTTGAGGGCGCCCGCGCCACGGCCGAGGCCGCCGGCGTGCCGTTTTACACCAATCCCGCCCAGATGATGGACGAGGTCAAGCCCGAGGCCGTCATCATCGCCACCCCCAACGACCTGCACCTGGGCGTTGCCCGCGAGGCTGTGAAGCGCAATATCGTGCCGTTGGTCGAAAAGCCGATCTCCAACGACCTCGAGGACGCCCAGGCCTTCGCCGTCGAGGCCGAGACCGCTGGCGTGCCCGTGCTCGTGGGTCAGCACCGTCGCCACAACCCCTTCGTAAACAAAGCCAAGGAAATCATCGAGTCCGGCGAGTTGGGCAAGCTCACCGTGTCGAGCTTCCACTACATGATCTATAAGAACGACGAGTACTTCGACGTCGAGTGGCGCCGCAAGAAGGGTGCCGGCCCGATCCTGGTCAACCTGGTGCACGACGTCGACCTGCTCCGTTACCTGCTGGGCGAGCCCGTTGCCGTCCAGGGCATGCAGTCCAGCGCCGCCCGCGGTTTTGAGACCGAGGACTCCGCCGTGGTCAACGTCCGTTTTGCCGATGGCGCGCTTGCGAGCATGACCATCTCCGACGCCACCGCCAGCCCCTGGAACTGGGAGGCAACCGCTCGCGAGGACCCGCAGTATCGTCCCTTCGACGCCGACGCCTACTTTATCGGCGGCACTAAGGGCGCCCTTTCGCTGCCCCGCCTGCACCAGTTCTCCTACGACGGCGCCTCCAACTGGCACAAGCCGCTGCAGATGGAGATCCCGGCTGTGGACCCGGCGCTGCCGCACAAGATGCAGCTCAAGCACTTTGTGAAGGTCGTCCGCCGCGAGGTCGAGCCCGTCGTGACCCCTGCCGACAACGTTAAAACGCTCACGCTTCTCAACGCCATCAAGGAGGCCGCCGAGACCGGCCAGCTCGTCGAGCTGTAATGCCTTAAGAGCGGCCGCGGCAGAAACCCCATGCCGAGCCCCTCGGTCCGCCACCAACAAGCCCCTCTTCTTTGCCCCGCGAGCAGCCTCCTGTCCGCGGGGCATTTCGCTACCTTGACGACGATTTTCCTGAGACGGGGGCCTTTTTGCACCTCAGCTTGGTTCGCTCGCCACGAAATGGGCCTATCTACTACGTTTGACCGATCGCCCTCAACCATGCCATATTTCGCGAATAAAAAACCGCAGGTAGACGGGTTGCGTATTTTCGGAAAACCGGGGATGGTCGACCCATACGGTTCAAACGTAGTAGATAGGCCGTTTTCGTGGCGCGGCCCCAAAACAGCCTTTTGGGACGGGTGGTATCCTTGGTAGCCCTGTGTTGCAAACGCACCTTAAACGCAAGGAGTCCCATGGATCTTATCGCCCAGCTCGCCCGCGAGCTCAACCTTAAGGCCGCCAACATCGAGGCGGCCGTCAAACTCATCGACGAGGGCAACACCATCCCCTTTATCTCGCGCTACCGCAAGGAAGCCACGGGCGGCATGGACGACGTCGCCCTGCGCACACTCGACGAGCGCCTGTCTTACCTGCGCAATCTTGAGCAGCGCAAAGAGGACGTCATCCTGCTCATCGATGCCCAGGGCAAACTCACGCCCGAACTCGAGCAGCAGATTCGCGAGGCCACGCAGCTCCAGCGTGTCGAGGACCTCTACAAGCCCTACCGCAAAAAGCGTATGACCCGCGCGCAGAAGGCCCGCGAGGCCGGCCTGGAGCCGCTCGCCAACATGATCATCATGCAGGCCTCGGCCAAGGGCAGCGCACTCGACGCTGCCGCGGCATACGTCAACGAGGAGGCCGGCTTCGACACGCCCGAAAAGGCGCTCGCCGGCGCGGCGGACATCGTGGCCGAGACGGTGGCCGAGGACCCCGAGAACGTCGCCGACCTGCGCGCCTTTACGCAGAGCACCGCCGATATCGTCGTCGAGGCCACCGACCCCGCTGAGAAGACCCCCTACGAGCCCTACTACAACTTTGACGAGCCGCTGCGCCGTATACCCAACCACCGCGTGCTGGCTATCGACCGCGGCGAGCGCGAGGGCAAGCTCCGCGTGCGCGTGAACGTCGACGGCGCTACGGCCACGGCACGCCTCGGCAGCCGTTGGCCCCGACGCCAGGGTGTCTTCGCCCCCATTTTCGACGCCGCCATCGCCGACGGCTACAAGCGCCTCATGGCCCCCTCGCTGGAGCGCGAGGCCCGCGCCAAACTCACCGTCCGTGCGCAGACCGAGGCTATCAACGTCTTTGCCAAGAATCTCGAGGGCCTGCTCTCAGCGCGCCCCGTGCGCGGCGCCCGCGTGCTCGCGCTCGATCCGGGCTACCGCACCGGCTGCAAGGTCGCCGTCATGGACGAGACCGGCAAGCTGCTCGACCACGGCGTAGTCTACCCCACCAAGCCGCGCCACGACGTCGCCGGCACCAAGCGCGAGCTCGCCCGCCTCGTCAAGAAGGACGGCGTCAACACCATCGTCATCGGCAACGGCACCGCCAGCCGCGAGACCGAGGAAGTCGTCTCGGAGTTCATCGCCGAGCAGGCGCCCAGCCTTCGCTACACCATCGTTAACGAAGCCGGCGCATCGGTGTACTCCGCTTCCGAGCTTGCCAGCCAGGAGTATCCCGACCTGGACGTCACCGTGCGTGGCGCCATGAGCCTGGGCCGCCGCCTGCAAGACCCGCTGGCAGAGCTCGTCAAGATTCCGCCCCAGTCCATCGGCGTGGGCCAGTACCAGCACGACCTTGACCAGGCCGAGCTTTCGCGCACTCTGGGCCACGTGGTGGAGGACGTCGTCAACCGCGTAGGCGTCGACGTAAACACCGCGAGCGCGAGCCTGCTGGGATACGTATCGGGCATCACGCCAAGCGTGGCCAAAAACATCGTGGCCTACCGCGAGGAAAACGGCGCCTTTACCGATCGTCGCCAGCTCAAGAAGGTCCCCAAGCTGGGACCCAAGGCATATCTCAACGCCGCGGGCTTTTTGCGCATCAGTGGCGGCAAGAACCCGCTTGACGCGACAAGCGTCCACCCCGAGAGCTACGAGGTGGCGACGGCCGTCCTGGAGCGCGCCGGCGTTAAAGCAAGCGAGCTCAGCCGCGGCGGCGTGCCCGACATCGAGCGTCGCCTGGGCAGCATCTCGGCGCTGACAAGCGACCTGGACTGCGGCACTCTCACGCTCATCGACATTGTCAACGAACTCAAGAAGCCCGGTCGCGACCCGCGCGACGACGCACCCGAGGTGGTCTTTAGCCGCTCGGCGCTTTCCATCGACGACCTGGAGCCCGGCATGGAGCTCAAGGGCACGGTGCGCAACGTTGTGGACTTTGGCGCCTTCGTCGACGTGGGCGTGCACCAGGACGGCCTCGTGCACATCTCCAAGCTGGCTAACCGCTTCGTCAAGCACCCGAGTGATGTCGTGCGCGTCGGCGACACGGTGAAGGTGTGGGTCGAAAAAGTCGATCGCGACCGCAAGAAGATCTCGCTCACCATGGTGCAGGGGAAGTAAACCGCCTAAAGCAAGGGTCCCCCTCTCGCGACGTGCAGAATCGCGAGTATTCTGCAAATTCCGCCGTTCCGGATGCCCCTCAGAGGCAATAAAGTCACAAACAGCCCCCGTTTTAGCGTCGTCAGAGCCAAAACGGGGGCTGTTCCGTGCTTTATCTAGCTGGTAAAAGCCTTTACCTTGCTGAATACTCTCAATTTTGCACGTCGCTACAGGGGGCACCCTTGCTTACGGAAGAATATGGAAGCCCAAAGCGGCGATATCCTTGGCAAAGCCGCGCACGGTGTCGAGCGAGACCTCGTAGGGGTCACGGCCGATGTTCTTGCGCTTGGCCAGGATGCTGTTGGGCACCGTGATGATCTGGCAACCGCAGGCTTCGGCCTGGTAGATGTTGATGAGCTCGCGCGTGGACGCCCACAGGACCTCACAGTTGGGCTTGGCGGCGGCCTTCTTGACCGACTCCGTCATAAACGGAATGGGGTCGACGCCGGTGTCGGCGATGCGGCCGGCAAAGAGCGAGATGATGGACGGCGTCTCGGTGTCAACGGCCTCGACCATCTCGTCAACCTGCTTAGGCGTAAAGATGGTGGTGACGTTGACCTTGATGCCGTCGGCCGAAAGCTTGCGCACCAGCTCAGCGGTAGACTCGCCCTTGGTGGTCACGCACGGAATCTTGACGTAGACGTTCTCGGCCCAGGTAGCGATCTCGCGCGCCTCGACCTCCATGGTCTCGACGTCGTCGGCAAAGACCTCAAACGAGACGGACACATCGGTGATATGGGCCAGGACCTCCTTGGCAAACGCGCGGTAATCCGTCACGCCGCCCTTCTTCATAAGGGACGGGTTGGTCGTGAAACCCTGAACGTTGCCGTTCTCGTACATGTCGAGCATGCCCTCGAGGTTTGCACCGTCAGCGAACACCTTGATTGCCATCTGCCTGATTCCTTTCGTTAGCATACGGCCGATAAACTGCTAAACACTTTACCTACGTTTATCAAGGCGTGAACTGCGGTTTTTTATCTTCTCGGCGAACGGTATAAACACCTCAGTGTTTGGATTGATAAATCGATTGAGCATGCAAAAACAAAGAGTCGCAGTTTGAGCAAACGTCAGAACGCGGGATTCATTAGATGAGGCCGAAATGCTGCATCGCTGTGACGGTGCCGTCGTGTGCGACATCATCAGTCACGTAGTCGGCGAGCGCCTTGACCTCGGGCATGGCGTTGCCCATGGCCACGGCCGTCTCGACAGCGGCGAGCATACCCAGATCGTTGCCGGAATCGCCAAAGCCAAAGGTGCGCGCGTTGCCGGTGCGACCCAGGTATTCCAGCGCTCGCGCCACGCCCACGCCCTTGTCAATGCCCTTGGGGCTCAGCTCGCGATTCTGACCACCGGTGTTGCACAGCTCAAACTCGCGATCGATAAAGCCGTCATCGTTGGCTACGCGAGCCAGGTAGCTCGCGACGATGCACACCTTGCCCACGCGCAGACTGCCGTCGACGCGCATTTCCTCGGTGCTGTGCACCACAGAAGTGCCGATCAGAGACGGCTGCTCAACACCCGCGGGTTCCAGGGCAAAAGTAGCCACGTTGGTCTCGAAAAAGGCCTCAATCCCTGCCGCGGCCATACGACGTGCAAGTTCCTCGATAACGTCCTCGTCAAAGCAGTCCTCATGCACCACGCGGCCCTCGACCTCGAGCGTCGCTCCCGCCATGGCAACGACACCCGCCGGGTTCAGCGCGCGCAGGCCATCGGCAATCAGCCACAAGGGACGACCCGTGCAGATAAATGCCTGGTGTCCCGCGTCGCGCAGACGATGAAACGCCTCAACGACCGCCTGCGAGGGGTGAACCGCCGAAAAGTCCTTGTCGGTCATGTTGTCGGGATCGAACGACGTCAGCGTGCCGTCCACGTCAAAAAAGAGCACGGCGGAATCGGGGCACGCATCAATCATATGGGTTCCTTTCAGGGGCGAGAGTAAACGAAGCATCCATCATATAATGGAGCGACGCAACCAGAGAGGTCACCCATGGAATTTTACGCAAGCTGCCCCGAGGGCTTTGAGTCCGCACTCGCCGATGAGCTTAAACGCCTCGGGCTTTCGCATGTTCGCCGGCTGAAGGGCCGCGCCACGTTTGAGGGCGAGCTCGAAGAAGGCTATCGCGCGTGCCTGTGGTCGCGCCTGGCGAGCCGTGTGTTCGTGGTACTCGGGCGCTTTGAGGCGCAGGATGCCGACGAGCTGTACGATAGCGTTTACGACATCGCCTGGGAGAGCATCGTCCGCCCCGGCGCCACCATCGCCATCACCGCCCGCGGCGTGACCGAGCAGCTGCGCAACACGCGCTTCTCGGCCCTGCGCGCCAAGGACGCGCTGTGCGACCGTCTGGCCGAGACCACGGGCCGTCGCGCCGACGTCGATGCCGCCGACCCCGATGTTCACCTACTGCTTTCGCTGCGCCAGCGCCGCGCGAGCATAAGCCTGGACCTTTCGGGCGACCCGCTGTTCAAGCGCCTGCCGCCCGCGGCGACCCGTGCCGGCGAGGGTGCGCACGTGTTGCGCCCCGACTACGCCGCCCTGGTGCTGGCGCAGGTCGGCTGGACCGCACTGTGCGAGCGCGAGTTGACGGCCGACGATTACGAGGATGAAGCCCTTCCCACGCTAATCGATGCCTCGTGCGCCGGCGGCGGCCTGTTGCTGGAAGCCGTGAACATTCTGACCGACCGCGCCCCGGGCGCCACACGCGAGCGCTGGGGCTTTGAGGGCTGGCAGCTGCACGACGCCGCCCTGTGGGAGCAGCTGCTTGCCGAGGCGCGCGAGCGCGAGGCGGCAGCGCGCGAGCGCCAGGCGTGCATCGTGGCCGCGGACATCGACCCCGCCGCCCGCAAGACCGCCGAGCGCATGGTTAAGTGTGCCGGCTACAAGCGCTTTGTCGATTTTTGCGCCGCCAAGTCCGCCACCGTGCTGGACCATGCGGGCGACGTCGCCGGTGCCGCCGTGGTCGCAGACACCACCGAGACCCCGCTTTCGCTCATGCACGACGCCATGACGCTGATCGGCGAACTGCGCCGCGCGCCTGAGCTCACCGCCGCGCCGGTCGCCGCGCTCACCCGCGACGGATTGCTGGCCCGCGCGCTCCACGCCGAGCCCGCGCGCTCCATCGCCGTCATGCCCAATAACGAGGAGGCGGCTATTGAGGTTTGGCCTTCGCTCGACCACGCCGCCGCAGCGTTTGAGGCTGCGACCAGTGCGGATGCCGAGGCCGAGGCTGCGGATGCCAACGAAGTCAACGATGAAGCCGCCGCTTCCGCCATGCCCGAGCCTGCCGCCATGCTCGACCTGGGCGACGGCAAGCCGCTGCCCGTGCTCATCCCCGAGTCCGAGCAGTTCGCCAACCGCCTGCGCAAGAATGCCCGTCTGCGCCGCAAGTGGGCCAGGCGCGAGGGCGTGAGCTGCTACCGCGTCTACGATGCCGACCTGCCCGACTACTCCGCCGCTATCGACCTGTACGAGGGTTGCCCGCAGACGCCGGGCCGCTGGCTCGTCATCGCCGAATACGCCGCGCCCAAGACCATCGACCCCGCACTGGCCCAGGCCCGTATGCTCGACATTCTGGCCATCGCGCCGCGCATCCTAGATGTTCCCGCCGAGCATGTGCACGCCAAGGCCCGCATGCGTTCGCGCGGCGGCTCGCAGTACGGCAAGCAGGGCGCCGGCAAGGGCGGCTCGGGCGAGCGCGCCAATATCGCGCGTCGTCGCCTGCCGCTCATCGAAGAGGGCGGCCTCACCTTTGCCGTCAACTTTGACGACTACCTGGACGTCGGCATCTTCTTGGACCACCGCGTCACCCGCAACCTGGTGCGCGAGCACGCCAAGCAGGCGCGCCGCTTCCTCAACCTGTTTGCCTACACCGGCACTGCCACCTGCTACGCGGCCGATGGCGGCGTCGAGGAGACCGTGACGGTCGACCTTTCCAACACCTACCTGGACTGGGCCGAGCGCAACATGCGCCAGAACGGCTTTGTTGGCCCGCAGCATCACTTTGTGCGCGATGACGTGCTCGCCTGGATTCGCGACCAGCGCCAGACGCGCAACCGCTGGGACCTGATTTTTGTCGACCCGCCCACGTTCTCGAACTCGTCCAAGATGGGCCGCCGCACCTGGGATGTCCAGCGCGACCATGTTGAGCTTTTGGCCGGCGTATCGCGCCTGCTCGCACAGGGCGGCCACGCCATCTTTAGCTGCAACCTGCGTGGCTTCCGCCCCGAGACGCGCAAGCTCGCGCGCGTGGGCGTGGTGCTGGAGGACATTACGGCGCAGACCATCCCCGAGGACTTCGCGCGCAACCAGAAGGTGCACCACTGCTACATCGTGCGCCGCCTGCCCATCGAGGACGCCATGGCCGAGGTCGGCTTTAGCGCCGAGGAAATTGCCGAGCGCGTCGAGGAGCTGCGCAACCCCGAAGCCCGCAAGCCTCGCGCAACGGCGCCCGCGCACGCGCAGGCAGGCGACCGGGGGCCGCGCGGCAACGGCAAGCCTGACTCCGCCGGCAAGCCCAAAAAGAAGAAGTTCTACGCCAGCAAGCCCAAGGGCAAATAACAAAGTTGCGGTGGAATACGGACTGTTTTGCCTGGAATTAGGCAAATTTAGACCGTATTTCACCGCAACTCATATTGGGATGGTGGTTGGCGATCTAGCCTTGGGTGACTAGGCGGTAGCCAATGCCTACATGGGTTTGGATGTAACGCGGATGCGCGGGGTCGGACTCGATCTTCTTACGCAACGTGCCCATAAAGACACGCAGGCTCGCCAGGTCGCTCTTGGTTGCCGTGCCCCAAATCTCGTGCAGGATAAACTGGTGCGTCAGCACCTTGTCGGCGTTGTGCGCCAGCAGGCACAAAAGCTTGTACTCGATCGGCGTCAGATGTAGTTCCTCGCCATCCATCGTGGCGATGCCGGCATCAAAATCGATATGCAGCTCACCGGTATCGAACGAGCCCTCGGAGGCAACGCCGCCCGTCTGCGCATACGAAAGGCGTCTGAGCGTCGTGCGGATGCGCGCGAGCAGCTCCTCGACCGAAAACGGCTTGGTCAGATAGTCGTCGGCGCCGGCATCGAGCGCACGGATCTTGTCCGCATCCTCGCTGCGCGCCGAGACCACGATAATCGGCATGCCCGACCACGCGCGCACCGACTCCACCACCTTGACGCCGTCCATATCGGGCAGGCCCAGGTCGAGCAGCACAATGCTCGGCGCCTGCGACGAGGCGGCGGCGATGGCGGCATGGGCGGTCTCCACGGCCATATGGCGTAAGCCGTGCGCCTCGAGCGCGGCGACGATAAGGTTGCGGACGGCGGGATCGTCCTCAACGACCAAGATGAGCGGTTTCACGGCAGAGTTCGGCACAGCGCTACTCCTTATCAAACGAAACGTCGGCGGCGGGAAGCTCGATCGTAAAGACCGAGCCGTGCGGGTCCGCCGCGGCAACCTCTATGCTACCGCCATGCGCCAGCGCAATGGAGCGGCAAAGCGAAAGCCCCAGGCCCACACTGCGTCGGCTATCGGCCAAACCATGGTTGGCGGTGTAGAACGACTCAAAGATACGCTCGCGGTCCTCGGGAGCAATGCCCGGGCCGTCATCGGCCACCGAGCACGCCACGCGTCCATCGCCGGCGTCAATCGAGATCACGATATGCGAGCCTGCGGGCGTGTAGGTAATGGCATTGTTCACCAGGTTTACCACCAGCTGCACCATCAGGCGCGCATCGACATTGACGAGCGCCGGCTCATCGCTCGCCACCACCTTAAGGTCGTGCTCGCGCACGGCCGGATTAACATGGCGCAGCGCCTCCTCGACGATATCGTCCATAAGCTCGAGCGTGGTCGACAGATGCATGCCGCCGCCCTCGAGTTTGGTGATGGCGAGCAGGTTCTCGACGGTGGCGTTGAGCCACAGCGCATCCGAGCGAATGGATAGCAGCAGGCCGCGGCGCGTCTGGGCATCGAGCACCGCGGTGCCGGTCGAACCCTGATCGAGCAGCACGTCGGCATTACCCGAAATACTGGTAAGCGGCGTGCGCAGATCGTGCGAGATGGAGCGCAGCAGATTGGCGCGCAGCTGCTCATTTTTGGCAAGCACCGCCGCCTCCTCGCGGGCCTCCATGGCGCGGGCGCGATCGAGTGCCAGCTCGCCTTCGCTCACGATGGCATCGGCAAGTGTCCGCTCCTCGTGCGTCAGCACGTCGGGCTCGGCAACGATAGCCAGCACGCCCACCACCGAGGCGGGATCGCCCGCGCGCACCATGGTGTCGCCCGAGCGCACGGTCAGGTAGATGCCGTAGAACGCCGAGCCGCCGTAGGTGGCATCGAGCGGCGTTCCCACATAGGCGGACGCCGAGAGCCGCGGCGGCATCTGCGGCGCCAGTTCATGCACCGGCGCGACATCGCCCACGGCCGTGTATGTCGCACGCGGCAGCAGGTCATCGCCCTCGGCGTCGGCGCTGTACCACACGACAGGACAGCCCGAAAGACGCGCCAGCTGCGTTGCCATAGCATGGACAATCTGCTGCTGATCGGCGCAGCGCTGCAGCATGCGGTTGGTCTCGAGCACCATCTGCGTGCGGCGGTCGCTGGCGGCGGCCTGCGCCAAGGCACGGCGCAGGGCCAACGCAATCGAGCTCGACACGAGCGAGACCGAAAACATGATGAAGAACATGCCAGGATAGACGCGGTCGATAAACGACAGCGAGTAGCGCGGGTCGACAAACAGGAAGTTGTAGAGCGCCACGGCGGCAGCCGAACTCAGCAAGCAATACAGGCGGCTCCAGGTAAAGAACGCGCACAGCTGCACGGCGAACACATAGACGATCATGATGCTCGGCGCGAGACCCGGATGGTCGAGCAGCGCGCCCACAATCGTCGCCGCGACCAGCAGCCCCGCCGATACGCAGGCGTCATACAGAGGGCTGCGACGCGTCAGCGTCGTGCGCCGCCACCAAAAGTTCTCGGCAATATCGCCGTCCGCATGGACGTCCATCAGCGCCCCGCCCCTCTCTCAAAAGCAAAAACCACCACAAAGGGGACAGGCACCTTTGTGGTGGTTTCCCCTTGTGGTGGTTCCAAGTGTATAGCCTTTACAGCCTGCGGTCGTTAGACAAACAGCACGTGCGCGAGCAGGGCACACACGCACACCGCTCCAAATACCAGTGCCACGATCGAAATTACGCGATCGGCCATATCCATGTTGGCACGATTCGTAAAGAACCGATCTTCGGCGGCGTCGACGCGCGCCTCACGCACCATTTCGACCACCGCCTCATGGCCATCGAGCGCCTTTGTATCCATGTTTACCTCCCCGGCCTCATGCTTATCCATCAAAAACCAACTCCATGTAGCCGCCGACGTCTACGGCCGCTCGTTGGGAGCCAGGCGCTGCATCTTATTCACGGCTTTGAACTTGGTGAACAGCGGCACGTACTCAAAGCTCACGTTGGAGTTCTCCAGGCCGTACCAGCGTGCAGGCGTGCCGGCGGCGCGGCGGATGATGTACTTGAGCGTGATGGCCGTACGCTCGCTCGGCTCCACATCGCTTTCAGGCGCCAGAAGCTTACGAATCAGGACGAACTTGAACGTACCGATGTTGCCCGGATCCTTGTAGACCGAGTAGTCATGCGTCTGCGCCGGCAGCTCGCCGGTGGCAGCCAGGTCCTGAACGACCTGACGCAGATAGGCATTGACGCGCTGGTTAATCTTGTAGCCCAGGTACAGATGCACGCGGAACACGTAGTCGGTGCCGAACGTCTCGACCGAATAGGCAAAGGTATGCGGCTCGTCCATGGTCTCGACATTCACGAACCACCAGGCGCGAGCGCGCTTGGGATGCTTGTCCAAGATCGAGTAGACGATATCACGGTCGATGTAATCGGTATGGGTGTCCTTGGTCAGGTACACGATGTTGTCGCTCAGGCGCTCGTAGCGATCGTCATCGCGCAGGCGCTTGAGCTGCGGCAGGTAGCTGCGCAGCGGCAGCAGCGTAAACTGGCGCTGCTCAACAGCCGTACCGTTGTACCAGCACACCATGATGCCCATGATGAGCGCGGCCATGAGGATGGTGAAGTAGCCGCCGTGGAAGAACTTGGTGAGTGAGCTCACGAAGAAGAAGCCTTCGAGCAAAAGGAAGAAGGCCGCGAAGATCCACGGAGCAACCTTGAGCTTGCGCTCCTCGTGCAGGTAGAAGAAGAGCAGCAGCGTGGTGCACATCATAGTCAGCGTAATGGCAAGGCCGTAGGCGGCTTCCATATGCGCCGAGTTCTGGAACAGCAGCACCACGATGACGCAGCCGACAAGCATGACGTTGTTGACCATGGGGATGTAGAGCTGGCCTTTGGTCTCGGCAGGGTAGAAGACCTGCATGTGCGGCATGAGGTCCAGACGGCTGGCCTCGGACACCAGCGAGAATGCGCCGGTGATGAGCGCCTGCGAGGCAATGATGGCCGCGACGGTGGAAAGGCCGACGGCAAACGGGCGCAGGCCCGGGGCGAGCATCTGGTAGAACGGGTTGAGATCGGCAATGCCCATGAGCTCGGGGTTGGCAGCGTTGTTCATAAGCCAAGCACCCTGGCCCATATAGGAAAGCAGCAGGCAGCACTTAACGAACGGCCAGGTAGCGTAGATGTTGCCGCGGCCGACGTGGCCCATGTCGGAGTAGAGCGCCTCGGCACCGGTGGTGGCGAGGAAGCAGCTGCCCAGAATCATGATGCCCGCGTGGTTGTTGGGGCTCAACAAAAAGGCGATGCCGCGCACCGGGTTGAGGCACAGCAGCACGGCGGGGTGCTGGAAGACAAAGAACAGACCCGTGCCGCCCAGGAACAGGAACCACAGCGTCATGATGGGGCCAAAGGCGTGACCGATCTTGGCCGTACCGATGCGCTGTACCAAGAAGAGCACGATGATGATGGCGAGCGTAATGGCGACGACGCGGCCCTGGTCATCGCCCAGCACGGCATGGACCGCCGGGATGGTGCGCAGGCCCTCGATGGCCGTGGTAACGGTAACGGCCGGCGTCAGGATGCCGTCGGCGAGCAGCGCGGCGCCACCCAGCATGGCGGGGATGATAAGCCACTTGCCGCAGCGCTTGACCAGGCCGTACAGGGCAAAGATGCCGCCCTCACCATGGTTATCGGCGCGCAGCGAGATGAGCACATACTTGATGGTGGTCAGCAACGTGACCGTCCACACGACAAGGGAGAGCGCGCCGAGCACGAACTCCTCCGTGACGCTTCCTATGCCGCCGTTGCCGGCAACGAGCGCCTTGGTTACATACATGGGGCTGGTGCCGATATCGCCGTACACCACGCCCAGCGTGACGAGCATCGCCGAGATGCTCACAGGAATCGCAGCGTGCGAGGCTGCCTCCTTGGCCTTTTGTTCCATAAGCCGGTTTCCTCCCAACTTTAACGTTCGAGGGGATTATAGGTAATCGGCCCATGTTTTAATGCACTGTTTTCCCAGCTAGATAAAGATTTATACAGTCTTTAGGCCACCGCGGCGATATGGAATATGACAGAGGGACTGTCCCCTTGTCACATTTGTCATTTTCCGAGCCAGTTTTTGAACCACCACTCCATGGATCGACTCATCTCGGCCATAAAGGGGCTCGTGTGCTTGCGGGTGTAGATATCCACGACGCGCTCCCCCGCCTCGCGGGCGTGCGGGCGAAACATCGCATTCATCTCGGCCACCTGCGCATCCATAGTCGCGGCATCCGCACGGCAGTAGCGCTCCTCGTGCACCAGGTTCACCACGGGGTGCGCGATTGCCGGGCGCTCCTTACGGGGCGTGCCGATGATGAGCATCGACAGCGGCATGGTATAGGGCGGCAGATCGAGCAGCGCGGCAACTTCCTCAGCGTTCTCGACGATGTCGCCGATATAGCAGCTCCCCAGGCCCAGGGCCTCGGCGGCAACCACGGCGTTTTGCGCAGCGATCACGGCATCCTGCGCCGCGATGGCAAAGTCGCCCAGACCCGGTGCACGACGGGGCGACTTGCCCGTGCGCTCGACAAACTCGGGCTCAAAGCAGCCCACGTGCTCAAACAGATCGATCCACTTGGCATAGTCGACCACAAATATTAGTGCCCAGGGCGCCTTAGCGATCATGGGCTGGTGGTCGCACAGGTCGGCGAGGCGGTCCAGCGTAGCCTGCTCGCGAATGCTTACGATGGAATACATCATCATGGCGCCCGCCGACGGCGCGCGACTTGCCGCATGCAGAATCGCTGCGCGCTGCTCGTCGGTCACCGCTACGGGACGGTCGTTGCCGTCGCGCGCAAAGGCACGCGTAGACGAGCGATGCTCCAAGATGTCCAGCACCGCATTGCCCGTAGTCTCGACCGGATAACCGTTCGTATCCACGCCCGCAGCCCTGCCGCAGTACTCGGCGCCCGTCATACAAACCTGCTCACCCATAGCTCTATCCTCGCCAATTCTTTAAGAAGCCTTTACGTTTCCGTGTAATTCCCGTCCATTATCGCGCAGGTCGCCACTACATTGCGCCGTACCGCCACACATGCGCGTTAATATGGCTGGTTGTTGTGCGCAGCCCGCAAATGCAGCGCATATTTAGGTAACAATCGGGTAAACCCCCGCTTTCGTAGGTTTTAGTTTGTGAGGAGTCTCAGCATGTTCGCTGCCGCCATCTCGCTCGTCGGTCTTGCGGCGACCGTCTACCTTGTCTTGCGCGAGGCCAAGGCCATTCGCGCACAGTCGGGCACCGTTGCCAAGGGCGCTATCGCCTGGAGCGTCGCCTTCGGTCTGTTCCAGGTCTTTTTGACCGTCTGGGGCGCTATTGGTCTCGTCGCGCAAAACGAGCCGCTCGCCTTTGTGATGCTCATCCTGACCAATGCCATTCTCACCGGTTGCGCTTGGGCCAGCATCGCCCGCGACCGCATCGCCCCGCGCGTCTTTGCGTTCGCCGGGCCCGACGCCCCCGCCCCCACCGGCAAGCTCGCCCGCCTGCGCGGCGCCTTTGTGGGCAAACCGCTCGTCGCCGCCGTCTTGTGCCTGCTGCTCGCCGGCGTCTTTGCGCTGCTGGGCATGGAGGTTTCGTCCAACCACGACTTTACCTGGGTCTACCCCCTATGCATCCTGCTCGAGTGGGCCATCATCACCGTGCTCATGACCGGCCTGTTCTTCCTGTTCCAGCGCCACGGCGCAGCTCCCGCGGTCCTGGCCTTTGCCCTCTTTGTCCTGGGCATTGCCGAGTTCTTCGTCATCACGTTTAAATCCATGCCCATCCAGCCGGGCGACCTTTCGGCCATCTCCACTGCCGCCGCGGTCGCCGGTACCGGCTACACCTTCTCCATCTCGCTGTTCTGCGTGCTGTCCATGGGCTTTACCGCCATCGCCATGCTGCTGTGCGAGTACGCCGGCCTGGTCGCGCCGCATCGCCAGAAGGGCGCCGCCAACGCCAAGCGCATGCTGCTCACCAACCTGCTCGTAGCGGTGCTGTGCCTGGGCGGTGTGACCGCGCACGTCACGCTCATCGACTACTACAACACCCTCGGCATAACCGTCTACACCTGGCGTCCGCTCGAGAGCTACTGGCGCGAGGGCTACCTGCCCGCTTTCATTAGCGCAGCGCAGTCCATCAAGCCGCCCAAACCCGCCGACTACTCCGTCGACGATGCCAAGGCCACGCTCAAAAAGTACGCCAAGGCCTACGACAAGTCCGACGCGGCCAAGAGCGACGAGCGCGCCGCCGCAAAGGAGCAGTTCGACAGCGAGAAGCCCACGGTCATCGCCATCATGAACGAGACCTTCTCGGACCTTTCGATCTACCAGAACATGCGCGCCGGCTACGAGGGCCCGCAGTACTTTAAGAACCTGTCCAACTGCCTCAGCCGCGGCAAGCTCTATGTGAGCGCCTACGGCGGCGGTACCGCCAATACCGAGTTTGAGTTTATGACCGGCAACTCCATGGCCAACCTGGGCTCGGGCGTGTACCCCTACACCATCTACAACATGGAAACGACCGGGAACCTGGCAGAGCAGTTCAAGTCGCTCGGATATTCCACCACGGCCATGCACCCCAACCACGCCACCAACTGGAACCGCGAGAACGTCTACAAGGATTTTGGCTTTGATCGGTTCCTGTCCATCAACGACTTCCAGGGCGCCGATACCCTGCGCGGCATGGTGACCGACCAAGCTACCTACGACAAGATTCTGGAGCTGCTCGACCAGAACGCCGATCCGCAGTTCATCTTCGACGTGACCATGCAGAACCACTCGGGCTACGATACGGGTCTGGTGCCGGTCGACAAGCAGATGCACCTGAACATCGACACGACCGACCTGGACGCCAAGACCGTCGAGGACGGCACGCTCTCCGATGTCGATGAGTATGTCTCGTGCATCGAGCAGTCCGACCAGGCGCTTCGCTACTTCCTCAACGCCCTGAGCAAGCTCGACCGTAAGGTGGTCGTGGTGTTCTGGGGCGATCACCAGCCGTTCTTCCCGTCCAAGTTCAACGATAAGTGGTTTACCGACGAGGACGATGCTACCCACCAGGAACGTCTGTGGCAGACCGACTACATCATCTGGGCTAACTACGACGTTGCCGGTTGCAACCAGACGAGTGAGGTCGACGACCTGTCCACCAACTACCTGTCCACCCAGCTGATGCAGCTGATCGGCGCACCGCTGACCGACTACCAGAAAGCGCACATGACGCTGCGTAAGTCGCTGCCCGCCATCAACTCGGTCGGCTACGAGGACGCCAGCCTGCGCTGGGCGCTCTCCTCCAACGTCACCGGTGACGACGCCGCAGCAGCAGCCGCCACCAAGGCGCGTGAGGATTACGCCAAGATGCAGTACTACGAGATGTTCCGCGACGGCAAGAACGTGTACACCGAGCACTTCCAGACCGAGGCCAACGAGACCGACCCCAACCTGGCGCCGGGTACGACCAAGATCAAATAGCGACTAGCTGCGAGCTCATAACTGAAACGTCTGTCCGGGCGGAGGCATATAAGGTTCCCTGCTCGGACAGTCCTGCGCAAGACGGAGGCCACATTGAGTGGCCTCCTTTGCGTGCGGAACTCGCGATGAACCTTATATGCCTCCGCCTGGACAGACGCCCTGATGTTGGGGCGTGGCTTGTCTTGGGTGTATCGCCGAACATATATAAGTTGAAGGCCACGTTATGTGGCCTTCTTTATATTCGGAAAGCTTGTCCCGAAATCTGCCTTCGGAACGGGACGCAGTTTCCGCTTGAGGGCCTGTTGGGAAAGCATGCCCCACTCTGGGCTCAAATTCTGTGACACACTTTCCGCCAAGCCCCTCAACCGGAAACCGCATCCCATTCCAAGCACAAATTCCGGGACACATTTTCCGAGCCCCCGCCCGGGAGGGCGTTGCATTTAGAAGATGGACTCAAATGCCTAGCGCTTATTCCTTCGGGACAAAAGCAACGCAGCCATAAAAGCGATGACCGCAAGCATCAGCAGCACCAAAAGCAACATGAGCGTGCTATCGCCTGTTGTCGCCAAGCCAAACAGACTGGGCTTTTTGGAGCCAGCGGGCTGTGCAGGAATTGTTTCGCCGTCGTCTTCGGCGGTGATTTCCCAGCGGATGGTCTTGTTCGCGTCCGCTAGCTCATTGCCCACCGTTGTCGGAACGCTTAGCCGCAGATTGAGCACGGTGCTGCCATCGCTCGTAAACGTAGCGACCTGGGTGGGCTGAGCGAACACGCTGCCTGGCGTTCCCGTCTGGAGCCAGCCTACGGACGCTTCGCCCACCGTCGCCGTTAAGGTGATGGGCGACAGCATACCCGCCGTCTCTTGATCGACAACGGCACGCACAAACACGCGTACCTGGGACTTTACGCCAGTGGCACGAACCTCAATCTGTTGCTCGCGCACATCGCCGGGCATTAGATCTTTAAAAGCTGGAAACAGGTCGGGCTCCCCCGAGGAGGCTGTCACCCCCGAGACCGTCAGCTGACGTGCGTTGCCGTCATAGGCGATCGTGGGAGTGTCGGCAAACGCATGGGCAGGAGCGGCGAACGCAGCAATGCAGAAAATGGCCGCGACCACGCAACGCAAGGAACGCGCAACTTCTTTGCGAATCGAAAAAGCCATGCTTACGCACCCCCATACGGCGGCGCCAGCACGCCATTTTCGACCTTGCAGTCCCATGCCTCGGTGACCGCATCGTCGGGCGTAGACTGAATAGCTTGGGTCGAAATGTCAACGACCAGGTTCTTACCAACCGTCTTCTTCTCGGACACGCTCTTGATGAGCACGCCCGTCTTGTCGAGCGGCGCAACAGGCGATGTCCAGTAGTAGAAGCCATCGGTCGCGACAACCCAAGACGAGGCGCTGTTAGTAGTGGAGGCATCGGACACAGCACCCCACTCAATGGTGTAGTCGGTGTCGGCAACCGGCTCATCCCACAGGCGCGCGCCGTTCTGGTCCTGCCAGTAGATATCAACCGCGACACGAAGGTAGGCCGGAGCCGTGCCCGTGTTTGTAATCGTAACGTCACTCTTCACGTTATCTTTGAGGGTCTCGTCCACCGAGGGTGCCACCGAGCCAAAGCCAAACTCGTTGACCAGCACACCCGTAACCGAAAGCCATGCAAAGGTGCCGGCGACGCCAGCCAAAAGGAGAACGCCTGCGAGGAGGGCAACGATCTGCTTACGCTTTGTCATCCTAGTCCTCCTTCTTCAGCTGGCCGTCATCCCAAACATTCTTGGCACGCGAGCCGCCATCGACCCACTTGTCCTTCGTGCGCGTGTTAACGCACGTCACTACCGCATCGCCCGCGCTTGAGGCAGACGAAATCGTCAGCTCGGCAGATTTGCCGGGCGCCTTGCCCGGCGTGCTCAGCTCACCCTGGTAGCGCCATGCCCAAGCCGTGTCTTCCTCGACGGTATAGGTGCCCGCCGGTGCGGCAAACTGCACGCTGCCGACATACCAGGTCTCACCGTTTTCGTCGCGTTGCTCGCTGACTTTCACCTCGATCATGCGCGTCTCGGGAGAGGTCCCCTTCACCGTCTTCGTCACCTTAAAGCGGAACGTCTGCCCCATAGCACTTGCGTCGGTGGTCTTTTTTACGATTGTCAGCGCATGGGTCTTGGCGAAGTTGAACACGGCATTGCCGTCATCCTGGTCTCCTTCGCCCGTCATCTTGGACTCCAGACGATTGGCCGGGTCGAACGAACCGCTGCCCGAACCCGAGCTGTAGAGCGAGACAAACTTGCCGTTTACGGGCTCCTCCGCCACGGATGTATCAGGACCATAGCTCGCCCGCTTAACCGTTACAGTCAGCTGTGTTCCCATAAACGACTCGGCAAAGCAAGCCTTAAACGGCGCCTTATCGGTATTGTCATCGACCGTATTGGCAGCAGTGGGGTCGAGCAACCACTTGAGCTTCGCGGTCATAGTTACGGGATTCGAGGCATCGGATGTGTCGTTAGCAATCACGCGATACGTCACGGGATACAGGTCCATGTCTCCCTTGACCGGCTCACCCTTAAACACATCCCAAGACTTCACAGTGCCATCGGTACCCACATATCGCCACTCCAGGAAGAGCTCGCGTACATCACCGCTGGTTGCCGTCCGCTCGTCGAGCAGAGCAACGATCTTGGAATAAGCATCCGGGTCGTATGCGACGGACTTTTGTTCCATTACGGGATTGCCGTTGTTGTCATAGACCGGGTTTCCGTTCGCATCCATCTGGGGAACGTCGACCGTGTAGACAAAGCCGGACTTGCCATCCTGCGCGCGTTCGTCACCCGAGTCAACCGTCGCTGCATAGATAACCGACCCGTCAACGCCGTGATAGCGCACCTTGTACGGCGTGATCTTGTATACCGCGGTATACGTTACGTCCTTAAATGGCTCACCGCCCTCGAGGGGGTACTTCTCGTCGTCGGTCATCAGGCTGTAATGCTCATCATCGACATAGTCGCGCGACCAGCCAACGAAATCGTACTTTTTACCGTCTTTGCCGACAGCCTCGGCCGCCGCCTTAACCTCCAACGAAATCTGATTACCGGAGTCGGTGCGCGTAAGCGAGCGCACGGAACCGGGGTCATTCAGATTGGCATCGATATTCGATTGGACCTTGACCGCGCTGGCGCGGTAGACCGGGTACAGCTCCATGGGCGCCTTGACCACGGTGTTCTTATTCACCATGGGAAGGCCGTCCGACCAAACGATATAGCCGCCGGCAACCGGCTTGGTTTCCGTCCAGCCTACGAACACGTTGTATTTACCCGTTGCAGCATCGATTTCGTTAACGTTATACGTTGGCAGCGGTATGCCATCCTTAAGGCTGCCGAGCGTATCGTCCGGCTGGGCTACCTTGCCATCCACATCCTTGGCATTGAGGTGGTACACAACCGCCAACGGCGAATAGTACGCCACGAATGTATAGGTTCCGCCAGGTTCCACCGAATAGGAATATGAGTTATCGCCGTTAGATTCGAGCTCTTTAACCTCACCATTCGGAAGTTCGATTTCGACCTTATCCAGCTTGTATAACTCGTCGCCGGACTTGTATACCGTCGTTGCGATATCAGGAATCACCGTTGCCGTGGCGGGATCAGCGTCCGCATTGATAACGGGAACGATGTCGTACTTGGGCACATTGACTTCAGAAGTGCCCTCAAAACCGGCACGATGCAGGTTGGTGGTGTAGTTAACGTCGTACTTTGCGTACACGGGATACGCATCCTGCCACTCGGTGACCTTGAAATCTGGTTTCACCAGATACGGTTCGACCTTATCCGGGTCAGAAGTGGTGAAGGAATCGTTCGCAACATCGTAGATGTAGTTCCAGATGGGAGAACCCCTCTGGACCTCGGCGGTCGAGATCCAGCCCAGGAACTTATGACCCGGCACATTGTCCATTTGAGCATCAGTCGGGGAAGCCTGAAGAGTCAGGTAGGGATTGATGTCGTTCTCTTTTCCGTCGTAGGGCCAATTATTAACCGTCTTGTCCTTATAAAGATGCGGATAACAATACAGGAACGTCGGGTCTTTACCTTCTCGTGTTTTCTGTTGAAGCAAGTTGCTTTCATAGCGTCGAGTAGCGGTTTGCTTGACGTTGTCATACTTGTCATAGAAGGTGACATCCGTAGTCACCATAGCGCGAACATAATATTGTTCCGTCGTTGTAACGTAACTCGAAAAAGGATTACTTATATATGTCCAAGAACCGTTGTCGGGTCTTTCGAGCGTCCAAAAACTGAAGTGATACCTAGGGTGCGCAGAATGAAATTGGACTTTGATTTTAGCGTCAACCTTCTCATCGCTCAGTTTTCCAGCTCCCGGAAAATCAGTGTCGGCGATCATATCCTTGAGAGTGTTTGCGCCACTGTCGTTACGCACGTTATGGGAGTAGGCGTTAATAGGCGCAACGATTTTCGTCGCATTAGAGAGAACGGTAGTGCACTTATCTGCTGGATTCTTATCATTGTGTAGCACATGGGCGGAGGCGTCCGTGCCAGCACCCCAATGGATAATGTTTTCACGAACATATGTCGCGCCGACGTTATCCTCAAAGGGCGTTTGGTACCGATTCCAAATGGAACAAAGTAGCTTGCTGTCCGTAAGACCGCTATTTGTAAATGCCTTAACGTAATAATCCACTCGGTACTCAAAGCGGGCGGTGTAGGTATGCGGCACGGTTAGATCGACATCGGCAGGGAGTTTATAGCTGGGATCGCGGCTTACGCGCACCTCGACCGAAGACCCATCTGCATTCTGCTTGTTTTCGTACCAGCCCAAGAAGCGGTAACCATCGGGCAACGTTCCGCCCTCGGACAGCGGCTTGTTATCCACGCCGCGCACCTGCACCGTGTAGGAGCTAGTGCCATTCTTGCCCGGCTGCACGTCCACATGAGTATTGCCCACGCCGTCACGTAGGGTCTCATTGTCTGTTGTGTCCTGATCATTGCCCTCGAACACCGTTATGATGTTCGACGCGTAGTCGCTGTACACCGGGTAGAAGTCGGTCGGGCGGATAACAGTGATTTCACTACCCGCAGGATAAAAAGCTCCCTGATTTCTAAGATCAGCCAACTGATCCGAGGTGATGGCGGCATAGGCGCCGTTCTTCCCAGCCTCGTTGCTGGGCTGCGTGGTCCAGCCGATAAACGTTGCGCTGTCGGACAAGTTCCCGCGATCCACCGGGGCAGCAGGCGTCAGGCCGGCACCGTAGCGATACCAGTCCGTCGACTTATTGTGCGCCGTGCCGTCTTCCCAATTGAGCGTCTCGCCCTTAACGTTGTAGAACAGCACCTGTGCCTCGTATGAAGCGATAAAGAGGTCATTGCCCTTGAAGCCTTCGCTCTCGGCATGCCCCTCACCGTTGTCGGCAGTGTAGGTCGAAGTCTTCTCGTGGGCCGTGTTCTCCTCGACACGCTTGCCAGCCTTAACAGCAGCATCATCGCTCTTGCCGTCAAACCAGCTGTTGTCTTGGCCAATGCGATTCACATGCACATTGGACTCGCGGAACCAACCCATAAAGCGGTAGCCACCGTTTTCATTGGTCAGGCCCTTGGGCTTTGCAGAGGTCTCCTGCTTAAACGTCACCGACGTATCGCCCTGGGCCAAGCCTTGGGCCGTTCCGGCCAGCACGGCGCTCACGGCAAAGGTGTACGGATCCGAAGTCGACTGATCATTACCAAGTTTAGTTGCCTCGATGGTCGCGGTGCCCGCGTCGGGAAAATCAATCGTCGCCTTAACGCTTTGGCCATGCACGGGAATTTCCAGTCTGTAGTCCATCGCCCATTCGTTTGCATGCCCGTCCCCATTGGCAGTCGAGCGCATGGTGCCGGCACAGAAGTCGTAATCATGCTGCTCCCACAGCTCACGCGTGACGTAGCGTTCGTCGTCCCAGGGACCGAATCCGGCACCGGATACCGTACCGTCACCCGCAAGGGCGTAAATCTTTTTCTTAGCCGCGGTACCCTGGCTGTTGCCTTTTAGGCTCACGCTCGGCTTAAAGTAGCACTCGGTGACCGTCGCGTCGTCCTTGTTGGCGCGCGCAGCAATACCGCCCAAGTTCACGTCGTTTTGAATAATGGGAATCACAGCGATGGGATTGTACTGACGCGAGCTCAGGTCACCCGCAAAGTGGCTGCGAACGAGCTCGTTGCCCTCTTCGGTTAAAATACGGCCCGCTAGGCCGCCCGTCCACGCGCGCGTTACGGAGACGACGCCCACGTACGATGCGGCATAGCTGTAGCACTGCGCCGTCGAGAAGCAGTCGATAATTTTGGCGCCGCCCGCCATGCAACCCACAAAGCCCGAGGCATACACGTTGTTGCCGCCCAGGGCGCCAATGGCAACGTCGTATTTATTGGTAACGTCGGTCATACCCTTATCGGCAATCGAACCATCCTCTTTGCGCGTAGGCGTAACGCGGCAGTACTCAATCGTCGAGTTTTTAACGTAGCCGGCAAACGCCGCCATATACAGGCCCTCGCCGCCGATGGCCTGCACGCCCGAAGTTGTGTTGTTAACGGCGCGGCCACCACGGACCTCGCAGTTGTAGAGCTTGCAGCCATCGAGCTCGCCGGCAATCAATCCACCCTCAAAGCCTGCGTTGGTAATAACGTTGAGCATGTTGTTGGCGCACGTAACGTGTAGCGTGCTCTCCATGACCATGACGTTTTCGAAACTAGTGTTGACGGCCTTGCCCACGATGATGCCGCCGCGGAAGTCAGCCCAAATGTTGGCATCCTTGACCAGGAAGTTCTTGATGGTGGCGCCGTCGGTCTCGGCAAAAAAGCCCGTGTCGCGCTCGGGGTCCAACATATTGTTGGCGTAGTCCAGACCTTTAACGGTGTGGTTCTGGCCATCGAAAACGCCCTTAAAGGGATGCTCCTTGTTGCCAAAGGAGAGGTGCTTGACCGTGTTCGAGACGATGGTCTTCATGTCCTCACCATCGAGCTCAATATCGTTATCGAGATAGACCTCCCAATTGGACGTGTCGCGCTCGCGCGAAAGCGCCACGCACGTCAAAAACTCAGCCGCGCTTTTGATGTGGAATTTTTGGCCCTCAGGCACATCCTCGGCATGCGCCACCGCCGGCAGCGCCATTACGCAGCAAAGGGCGATTGCCGCCACGGCAATCAGCCTGCTAAGCACACCTCGGTTTCTGTTCTTGATCTTCATGGGCTAGTTCGCCTCCGGCCAGCCCGCGACGTCGAGTACATCGAGGACAGAATCGTTTGTCTGCTGGTTTTTGGCCTGCACGGCCTGAACGTCGATATCGAGCTTGAATGAGCCGCCGCGCGCGGCGTCGTGGTAGTCGCCCACAAAGCGCAGCGAGTCCATAAGGCTCTCGGTCATGGCGCCGGGATCGAGCACGCCGCCGCGTCCGGTAAGGCCGCGATAGTAAAACCACCCATCGCCGCCATCGACCCACGGGGAGCCTTCGCCCGCACTCACGTTAAAGGCGACGTTGCCCGAGGCATCCGCGGTCGTACCATCAGACGCCACCGACGTCATGCGCAGGCGCGCGCGAACGTACTCGGGCTGCGCGCCGGCATTCTCCACGCGCACAATACGACTGATGTCAGAGCCAGTGGCCTTGCTGTCGGGATAGTCCCCATGCGCATTGGGCTCAAACGGGATCTCTTCGCCTTGATCGTCGAGGGTGAATTCGCAGACTCGTACCTTCACACTGCCAAACGACACGACGTTGCTCGCGGGCACCATGTCCACGGTAAAAGCCAGCGTGCCGCACAGGCACGCCAGGGCAAGCAACGCCATGGCGGCAAGCGCCAAGGTGCGTTTCTGATTGTCGGAAAGATTGTTGAGCATTACGTTCGCCAATCGTCGGATAAGGGGGTAAGATCCCGGCCCGGAAATGGGGGTGGGGGTGGGCCGGGATCTCGATGGGGTGGGTGGGATTAGGAGTTAAGATCAGCGACCCAAGCCTTGGCCTGAGTGATGGCGTTGTTGGCATCGCCCTGGTCAGCGCCGAAGATATAGCAGGAGACCGTCATAGCGGGATTGGCAACGACATCCGTGCTGTTCATAGCAGCCGGGATATGCACGGTGCTGAACAGCTCACCGGTGTAAGCAGCCTTGCCATCAGCGGGAGTAAGCTTGGCAGGCTGGTCGGCGCCACCAGCGGTGTACATGAACAGACCGCTCACGTACTGGCCATCGGTGCCGTTGTCCTTCACCTGGTCAGTAGCAACCGGCTTCCAGTTGGAATTAAGGGTGAAGTACGGGGTCTTAGCAAGCGCGCCTTCACCATCCTTCACGATGGCGTTTTTCACGTAGATGAACACATAGGATGCGTCAGAGTCCTTGCCGATACCGACGTTCGGGTTCTTATCCATCGAAGAGCCGGGAACCATCTTGTGCTCTTCATTCTCATCCCACTTGGTCTCGAACAGATAACCATCCACTGAGGGGTTCGTGGGATCAGTGCCGGGCTTGTCAGGATGATCAGGGTCGGGCTTCACTTCAGGCTTGCCGATGCTGCCAACCGTGAACTCGTTCGTCTTGGAGTCGGTTGCCGACAGCCATGCATACGTTCCCACGCCGGCCGCCAGTACGAGCAGCAGCAGGGCGGCAACGATGCCGTAGCGCTTTTTCTTTTTGTTTTCCATCGTTCTCTTCCTTTCGAGAATCGTCTTCCCCGACGGCAACCCCAACTGCCGCCGACACTTCTCCCCGCCGCTATGAACGCCGCTCCTTCGCATGCGCGCGGGCATGTTTGCCCGCAGACTCGTCGGGAACCACCCGATCGAGCACTATCGACGCCGCGACCAGCAGCGCCAGAACGGCCACCACAACAAGCAAACCGGGCATCGTCGTGCAATATGCGTTAACGAAGCCCAGGTAAGGGACACAAAAAGAAACGGTGCCGATAACACGCGAAAAGGGCGTGTATTCGGCATCGTGCATGATGATTCCGTCTGCATTTTTGTTCGCAATTCCCTGCGTGCCGATCGTCTGCGCAACAGGGTCGATCTCGTATACCTGGTGGGTCACCACGGCGCCGTCCGATCGATAAAAGGTTACATTGTCGCCCACGGCAATATCCGTCGGCTCAACTTGGCGAACAAACACCATGGAGCCAACGGGCAGCCCGGGTTCCATAGAGCCAGAAAGCACTGCATAGGGTGTGTATCCAAATGCGCGAGGAACGAAAGAGGTGACGGCAAGAGCTATGACGAGCACAATCGCCAAGCTACTAAGAAGTGCAATAAATCGTTTGAGTCCTCGCGCCGTCAAAATGATTATTCCATCCCCATCGAGGCTACATTCGATCCCTTCAAGGGTCAGACACTTTCCTCAAACAGCGCAAGGCCCTTAAAAATTGGGTTCGAAAAAAGCCAATTTGAAATCCTTTTGTGACAAAAACCATAGCGATGTTCTACACGTTAATCAACGTTTTAGCGCCAAATGCTACTATTTTTGGCGTAAGCGGTCATTTATACACATACTCGTCTGCTTTGTCCCATACCCGCGGCTAACCCCCCCTGCGCAACTTCTTCACAGAGGGTTCGATATTTGCATAGCTCAGATATCGTACCCCCCCCCCCACATTAAATTTAAACTGCTTCAAGTACCATTTATTTTCGACCCCCTTTTTCGGTAAGCTCCATGCGCCTTGCCTACCCGCCGCTCGACGGCATGCCGAAGCCCACCGCAACTTGAGCCGCGCAAAAAGAAGACCCGGGTAGCCAA
>CATZMG010000019.1 GCA_958421655.1 uncultured Collinsella sp. | reverse complement strand
CTTGCCGGCGTCCATAGCGGAGCCACCGCCGACGGCGATGATGACGTCCGGCTCAAAGAGAGCCATCTGCTTGGCGCCGCGACGTGCGCACTGCAGCGACGGATCGGGCTCGACGTCGTAGAAGCAGTCGTGGGCGATGCCCATCTCGTCGAGCTTGGCCTCGATGGCGCGGGTGTTGCCATTCTTGAAGAGGAACTGGTCGGTGACGATGAAGGCACGCTTCTTGCCCATGACGTTGCCCAGCTCGTCGAGGGCGACGGGCGTGGAACCCTTCTTGAAGTAGACCTTCTCGGGAGCGCGGAACCACAGCATGTTCTCACGGCGCTCGGCCACAGTCTTAACGTTGATCAAGTGCTTCACCCCAACGTTCTCGGAGACGGAGTTGCCGCCCCAGGAGCCGCAGCCCAGGGTCAGAGACGGCTTCATGCCAAAGTTGTACAGGTCACCGATGCCGCCGTGCGAGGACGGGGTGTTGATGACGATGCGGCAGGCCTTCATGACGTGCTCGAACAGGCTGATCTTCTCGGCCTGGGCGGGGTGCACGTACAGAGAGGCGGTGTGGCCCGGGCCACCGGCGAGCACCAGGTGCTCGGCCTTGTCGACGGCCTCCTGGAAGTCCTTGGCATGATACATGGCCAGGACCGGGGAGAGCTTCTCGTGGGAGAACTCCTCCTTGGCGGGGTCGGTGGAGGTGACCTCGGCGATCAGGATCTTGGTCTTGGCGGGAACCTCGATGCCGGCGAGCTCGGCGATCTTGGCGGCAGCCATGCCGGGGATGCGGTGATCGAGAGCGCCGTTCTTGAACATGGCGGCACGCAGGGCCTCCATCTCGGCACCCTGCTTGACGAAGTAGCAGCCGCGCTTCTGGAACTCGGCCTTGACCTGGTCATAGATGGTGTCGATGACGGTCACGGACTGCTCGGAAGCGCAGATCATGCCGTTGTCGAAGGTCTTGGAGTGGATGATGGAGTTGACGGCGAGCAGCACGTCGGCGGTGTCGTCGATGACGACCGGGGTGTTACCGGCGCCAACGCCCAGGGCGGGCTTGCCCGAGGAGTAGGCGGCCTTGACCATGCCCGGGCCACCGGTGGCGAGGATGATGTCGACGTCGCGCATGACCATGTTGGTCAGCTCGATGGAGGGGACATCGACCCAGCCGATGATGCCCTCGGGGGCGCCGGCCTTGACGGCGGCGTCAAGCACGAGCTTGGCGGCGGCGATGGTGCACTTTGCGGCTGCCGGGTGCGGGGAGATGATGATGGCGTTGCGGGTCTTCAGGCTGATCAGCGTCTTGAAGATCGCGGTGGAGGTGGGGTTGGTCGTCGGGATGACGGCGCCCACGATGCCGATGGGCTCGGCGATCTTGGTGATGCCGTAAGCCTCGTCGCGCTCCAGGACACCACAGGTCTTGGTGTTCTTGTAAGCGTTGTAGATGTACTCTGCGGCGTAGTGGTTCTTGATGACCTTGTCCTCAAGAACGCCGCGGCCGGTCTCCTCGATGGCCATCTTCGCCAACGGGATACGAGCCTTGTTGGCGGCCATGGCGGCCTCATAGAAGATCTTGTCGACCTGCTCCTGCGTGTACGTAGCAAAAAGCGCCTGGGCCTCTCGCATCTGAGCGAGCTTAGCCTCAAGCGCCTCTACGTTGTCCACAATTGCGGGAGTAGTGTTTTCCGGTGACTTTTTCACCATTTGTGTCTCCTTGCGATCGGAGATTTACCCTACGCCTTGCATGATAGCAAGAAATTATTCGGCGAACGGTAAGATTCCCGTAAAAGGCATACTAAAGCGCTTCAATAAAATGAACCGCTTTAACTAAAACTATCTGCCTGCTGCATCGCCCCGCTCATTGGGGACGGACTTACATGAGAATTTCAATCGGAAAACGGGAAGAACGGGGCATCTTTTTGACAATTGCTATTCGCGGGTCGCGGTTGAGTCAGACACGCAGGCGGTGCAGCTGCTCGACTATATTCGTCTCAATCTCGTGAAAGGTGCGCTTGGCTCAATCGAGGCGTACCGCTGGTCAAGCTACAGGGCATACCAGCTGGGCTACGATCCCTTTGACATCTGCAAACACTCATGTAAGTCTGTCCCCAATGAGTGCAAAAAGGCGCCCTCCGTAGGGGAGAGCGCCTTTGGTAAGTTCTATATGAACGCGAGGTCTTTGACCCGGAGAGTCCGAGGTACTTGTTGGTAAGACCTTATTTAGGAGCGCGCAACCTTGCCGGACTTGAGGCAGGTGGAGCAAACGTTCATCTTGCGACGGTGACCATCGACGACGACGTACACGCGCTGGATGTTGGGGCGGAACTTACGGTTGGTGACGCGGTGAGAGTGGCTGATGGAGCGACCGGCAACGGGGTGCTTACCGCAAACTTCGCAAACTTTGGACATAACTGACCCTCCTTGGGCGACAAACGAACATGTCGCGTTAACAAACAAGCCTGAACTATAGCACAGAAGCAGCTCCCTGTGCGTAATCTACACAGAGATATTCCTCTTTTGGCGATAGTGCTCACGCCACGGCCCTGGACGTAGATCCGATTTACGTGCAGCAGAGGGGATTATGCCAGCTCGTGCGTGCGTTTTCAAGCTCGTCCCACAAATATATATAGGTTTATGGAGCATTGGGCTCCGTTTACGGATTGCTCTGTATTTATGCTCGCAATTAAGCTCGAGGTTGGCTACACTATCCCTTGACCATTAAAGGGGTACGAGATACCCACATGGAATTACATAGCTGCCAAAGAGCAGCCTTTCCTGTGGGTGTCTGGTCCGCTTTGAGCGGTCGGGCATCTATTTTTTTGACTGTGTCAGCAGTCAAGACATGTGAGGAAGGAGATCGATGGGCACGACTTCCCCCAAGGCGGTCATCATGGACGAGACCGCCGTCAACCGAGCGATGACCCGCATCGCGCACGAGATCCTCGAGCGCAACGAGGGCTGTGAAGACCTCGCTCTGGTCGGTATCGTCACGCGCGGCGACCTTCTGGCAAAGAAGCTCGCCGAGGAGATCAAGGAGATCGAGGGCGTCGACGTTCCGCTCGGCAGCCTCGACATCAGCTTCTACCGCGATGACTATGCGACCAATTTCGCTCCCGCGATCCACGCTACCAACATTCCCTTCAGCGTCGACGGCAAGCGCGTCGTGCTGGTGGACGACATCCTTTATACGGGTCGTACCATCCGCGCCGCTCTGGACGCCGTTATGGACCTGGGCCGTCCGAGCCGCATCGAGCTGGCAGTTCTCGTTGACCGCGGTCACCGCGAGCTCCCCATCTCGCCGGACTTTGTCGGCAAGAACGTTCCCTCGTCGCATGAGGAGAACGTGCACCTATATATGAAGGAAGTCGACGGCCACACTGCCGTCGAGATTAACGACGTCGCGCCGGGTTCCCACGTGGGCTCCGCGCCGCTGGGAGGTGAGTAGTACCGTGGCGTTCAACCATAAGCACCTGATCGACATTACCGAGTACTCCGAAGAGGACATCAAGCTCATCCTCGAGACCGCCAAGGCGTTCTCCGAGGTCAACGAGCGTGCGATCAAGAAGGTCCCCACGCTCAAGGGCAAGACCATCGTCAACATGTTCAACGAGCCCTCGACGCGCACCCGCAGCTCCTTCGAGCTCGCCGAGAAGCGTCTTTCGGCCGACAGCCTCAACTTTGGCGGCTCCTCGACCTCCACGGTCAAGGGCGAGAGCCTCGTCGACACTGTCGAGACCCTCAACGCCTATAAGATCGACTGCATCGTCGTGCGCGATAAGCACGCCGGCGCTCCCTACATCGTCACGCAGAACTCGCCCGCAAGCGTCATCTGCGCCGGTGACGGCAAGCACAACCATCCTACGCAGGCCCTACTCGACCTGTACACCATCTGGGAGCACAAGGGTGACTTCCACGGTCTGAAGGTCGCCGTCGTCGGCGATATCGCCCACTCCCGCGTTTGCGGCTCGCTGATCCCCGCCCTTAAGATTATGGGCTGCGAGACCTACGCCGTCGCCCCCGGTACGCTGCTGCCGCCGGCGCCCGAGGTCCTGGGCTGCGACCACGTGACGAGCGACCTCGATTCCGTCCTGCCCGAGCTGGACGTCGTCTACATGCTGCGCGTGCAGCAGGAGCGCCTCGAGGGTGCCCCGTTCCCGACCATTCGCGAGTACCACAAGCTCTTCGGCCTGACTAAGGACCGCGAGAAGCTCATGAAGCCCGACGCGATCATCTGCCACCCGGGCCCCATCAACCGCGGCGTCGAGTTCGACTCCTATATGGCCGACCACCCGCAACGCTCCGTCATCCTGGAGCAGGTCTACGCCGGTATCTGCGTGCGTATGGCTATCCTGTATCTGCTGCTTGGAGGTGCCGATAATGGCCTTGCTTCTTAAGAATGCCCACGTCGTCGACCCGTCCGTCGAGCTTGACGGTGTCGTTGACGTCCTGATTGACGGCGACAAGATCGCCGAGGTCGGCGAGAATCTCGCCGTCGAGGGAGCCGAGGTCCGCGACCTTTCCGGCAAGTACCTCGTCCCCGGCCTGGTGGATATGCACGTTCACCTTCGCGAGCCCGGCTACGAGGTCAAAGAGGACATCGAGAGCGGCACCCGCGCAGCTGCCAAGGGCGGCTTTACCGGCGTGTGCGCCATGCCCAACACCGATCCCGTCACCGATAACGGCACCGTCGTGGAGTTCGTCAAGTCCCGCGCTGCCGAGGTCGGCCACTGCCGCGTCTATCCGTCGGGCGCCATGACCCGCGGTCTTAAGGGCGAGGCCATGTCCGAGATGGGCGATATGGTCGCCCACGGCGCCGTCGCCTTCACCGATGACGGTCGCGGCGTGCAGGGCGCGGGCATGCTCCGTCGCTGCATGGACTACGGCAAGATGTTCGGCAAGGTCTTCATGAGCCACTGCCAGGACGAGGACCTGGTCGGCCACGGCCAGATCAACGAGGGCAAGGTCTCGACCCGTCTGGCCCTCGAGGGTTGGCCGGCTGCCGGCGAGGAGCTCCAGATCGCCCGCGACATCGAGATCGCCAAGCTGACCGGTGCCAAGCTGCACATCCAGCACATCTCCACCGCCCATGGTCTGGAGATCGTGCGTGCCGGTAAGGCCGCTGGCGTTCAGGTTACCTGCGAGGCTACCCCGCACCACATGTTCCTGACCGAGAACGACCTGGACGAGACCTACAACACCTCGCTCAAGGTCAATCCGCCGCTGCGTACCGAGGAAGATGCCGAGGCCATCCGTCAGGGCGTCATCGACGGCACCGTCGACGCTATCGTCACCGATCACGCTCCCCACACCCCGTGGGAGAAGGCCCGCGAGTTCGAGCTTGCGCCCTTTGGCATGATCGGCCTCGAGACCTCCCTGTCGCTCGTACTCACAGAGCTGGTCAACACGGGCAAGATGAGCGTGGGCCGCATGGTCGAGCTCATGGCCATCAAGCCGCGTGAGATTCTGGGCCTCGACCAGGTTCAGGTCAAGGCGGGCTCCGTTGCCGACCTGACCGTGTTCGACCCCTCTGCCACCTGGACGGTCGGCGAGGACGGTTACGAGTCGCGCGCCGAGAACTCCGGTTTTGCCGGCCGCACGCTTACCGGTCGTGCCACCGATGTGTTTGTCGGCGGTAAGCAGACGCTCGCCGACGGCTGCATCTGCTAGCATAGCCTTATCGCTTTTGTGCGCGGTGCCCTTGCGGTGCCGCGCTTTCTGTTCGTTTTGACCATGCAATCGCATGGGGGATTGGAGCGTCTATGCCCACACCTTCCACTGCACGCATGCACGACTTCGAGGTCGTCTCGAACCAGGAGATCGCCGACGGCATCTTCTCGCTCGTCATCTCGGCCCCCAAGCTTGCAAGCGCGCTCAAGCCCGGTCAGTTTGTGAACATCGCCGTGCCCGGCGATGCGTCCTCGCTGCTTCGCGTGCCCCTGAGCTTCTATCGCGCCGACGTCCAGGCCGGTACCGTCGAGCTGTGGTACGCCGTCGTGGGCGACGACACCCGTCGTCTGTCGCAGATGGCCCCCGGCTCCAAGTCCAACCTGTTGGGCCCTGGCGGCCGCGGCTGGCTTATTCCCGAGGGCACCAGGAAGGCGCTGCTCGTGGCGGGCGGCATCGGCGTTCCGCCCGTGCTCTGCCTCGCCGGCAAGCTTGTCGAGCAGGGCGTGGATGTCGACGTTTGCCTGGGCTTTGGCACCGCTTCCAAGGCCGTGGGTGTCGATGAGTTCCGCGCGCTGGGCGCCACGGTCAACGTTTGCACCGACGACGGCTCGCTGGGCACGCACGGTTTTTGCACCGACCCGGCAGCCGAGCTGCTCGGCGAGGGCGGCTACGACTACGTCGCCAGCTGCGGTCCCGCCGTCATGATGAAGAAAGTCGCCGCCGCTGCCGCTGAGGCCGGTGCGTACTGCGAGGTGTCGCTCGAGCGCATGATGAGCTGTGGCTTTGGCGCCTGCAACACCTGCAATGTCGAGACGGTCGACGGTATGAAGGGCGCCTGCATGTGCGGCCCCGTGTTCGATGCTTCCAAGGTGGTGGTCTTCTAGTGGGTACCGTGAACATGGCCGTCGATTTCGGCGGCGTCAAGATGCAGAACCCCATCAACACCGCAGCCGGTACCTTTGGCTACGGTTGGCAGTTCCAGAACTTCTTTGATGTTTCCCAGCTGGGCGCCATCACCACCAAGGGTTGCGCAGCCGAGCCCTGGCCCGGCAATCCCGCGCCCCGCATGGCTGAGATTCCCGGCGGTATGATCAACTCCGTGGGCCTTCAGAACCCCGGCGTGGCTGCCTTTGCCCGCGAGTCCGGTCCGTGGCTCGAACAGCTGTCCAAGGACGGCTGCCAGGTCATCTGTCAGGTTGCCGGCCACTCCGTTGACGAGTTTGTCCGCGCACTCGAGATGTATGTCGAGCTGTGCCCCTGGGCTGCCGGCTACGAGATCAACGTGAGCTGCCCTAATATCGCCGCCGGCGGTGCCGCCATGGGCTCCACGCCCGAGGGCGCTTCTTCCGTTATGGCTGCCTGCCGCAAGGTGACCGATAAGCCGCTGTTCGTAAAGATGGCTCCGGTTAACGTTGCCGAGATTGCCAAGGCCCTCGAGGCTGCCGGTGCCGACGGCCTTTCGGTCATCAACTCCATCCAGGGCATGGCCATCGACGTCCATACCCGCAAGTCCCGCGTGGCCAAGCCCAAGGGCGGCCTTTCGGGCCCGCTGTGCCACCACATCGCCGTGCGCATGGTCTGGGAGGTTGCCCAGGCCGTCGATATCCCCATCAACGGTGTCGGCGGTGTCATGACCGGCGAAGATGCGGCCGAGTTTATCCTGGCCGGCGCCACCTGCGTGTCGGTCGGCATGGCCAACTTCGTCGATCCGTGCGCTTCGCTCAAGATCGCGCACGAGCTCGAGGCCTGGGCCGAGTCCCAGGGCGTAAAGGACATCAACGAACTGGTAGGTGCGTTCGAATGCTAGAGATCGATGCCCGCGACCGTGTTATCGTCGCTCTCGACTGCGACCGTGAGCGTGCGCTCGAGCTTGCCCACGAGCTTTCGGGCCATGCCGCCTGGCTCAAGGTTGGCATGACGCTCTATTACGCCGAGGGTCCTGAGATCGTCAAGACGTTCAAGGATTTGGGCTTTAAGGTCTTCCTTGACCTCAAGTTCCATGATATTCCGCATCAGGTTCGCGGTGCCGCCCGCTCGGCCTCGCTTGCCGGTGCCGATCTGCTTTCGGTCCACGGCTTGGGTTCGGGCGCCATGCTCGGTGCCTGCCGCGAGGGCGCCGAGGAGGCGCGCGAGGACCGCGCCAAGCTCGTCGCCATCACCGTGCTCACGAGCATGAACCAGGATGCCTTGAGCGAGATCGGCGTCGAGTCGCCCGTGGCCGAGGAGGCCGCCCGCCTGGCAAAGCTCGCTCAGGCCAACGGCATCGACGGTATCGTGTGCTCGCCGATGGAGGCTCACGACATGCGTGAGCTGCTGGGTCCCGATGCCCTGATCGTGACTCCGGGTGTGCGTCCGGTGGGTGCCGCCCTTGGTGACCAGTCCCGCGTGGCGACGCCTTCCCAGGCTATCGAGCGTGGCGCAAGCCACATTGTGGTGGGCCGTCCCATCACCGGCGCCGACGATCCGGTTGCCGCCTTTGACGCTATTGTCGCTGAGCTGGTCGAAAACGTCGCCTAAAAGATTCCCCTAAGTCACCACTTTTGGGTCTCATTAGCACAAAATAGCCTCTGTGCCTGCGTAAACTTTCCCATCCTTTGTGTGGAATCGCAGGTCAGGGGCTTAACTTTGGGCGCAGTATATTGCACTTTTTGCGGGTATCGTCTAACCTATGGAGCCGCGATTGGGCATTTTGTACGTTCTACGTGCTAAAATGCCAATTATTGAATCAGATATAACCCAACTATTTGGAGGTACGAATGGCACTCCCTCAGCTTACCGATGAGCAGCGCAAGCAGGCTCTTGAGAAGGCTGCTGCCGCACGTCACGCCCGCGCTGAGCTTCGCGAGCAGATCAAGAAGGGCGAGAAGTCCCTCGAGTCCGTGCTCAACTCCGATGACCCCATCGCTTCCCGCATGAAGGTTTCCACCCTTATCGAGTCTCTTCCTGGTTATGGCAAGGCCAAGGCCGCCAAAATCATGGAGGAGCTCGGTATCTCCGCTACCCGTCGCGTCCAGGGCCTCGGCGTCCGTCAGCGCGAGCAGCTCCTCGAGCAGCTGACCAAATAAGTGAACGCTCAGGATTCCAAGCTCTTTGTGATTTCCGGACCGTCAGGCGCAGGCAAGGGTACGCTCGTCACTCGTGTGCGCGAGCGCCGCTCGAACCTGGGCCTGACGGTTTCGGCTACCACGCGAGCACCACGCAAAGGTGAGGTCGACGGCGTCAACTACTTTTTTCTGACGCGCGAGGAGTTCGACCGCCGCGTGGCAAACGGTGAGTTTGTTGAGTGGGCCGAGGTCCACGGTAACTGCTACGGCACGTTGGTGAGCGAGGTCACATCCAAGCTCGCCTCGGGCGCGTCTCTGATTCTGGAGATCGATGTCCAGGGCGCCCTGCAGGTGAAGGAGCGTTTCCCCGAGGCCGTGCTGATCTTTATCAAGCCGCCTTCGCTTGAGGTGCTCCGCGAGCGTCTAGTCGGTCGCGGTACCGAGACGCCCGAGACGATTGAGCTGCGTATGGCAAACGCCGCCGATGAGCTTGCCCTTGCCGACCGCTACGACGACGTCGTGGTTAATGACGATCTCGACCGCGCGACCGATGAGCTCGTTCGCGTTCTCGATATGCATGAAAGGATCTGAGGTCCGTGTCCGTTGTAAAGCCTTGCATTGACGATCTTCTGGAGAAGACCGATCACAACCGCTTCCTGCTTGCTTCGCTTGCCTCCAAGCGCGCCTGCGACATCAATAGCATGCTGCGTGGCCAGCACAACCGCGTGCTTGCCGTCCAGGATGTCGATGACATCACCATCGGGCTTTCCGGTGCCGATACCATCTCGATGGCTATGGATGAGATTGTCGACGGCGACATCTCTTACGACGAGGCCCGTTACGAGAAGGCGCTCGGCCACAAGGTTGCTGAAGCCTAAATGGCGGCTCGCGTCTGCCTGGTCCACTATCACGAGGTTGGGCTGAAGGGCAAGAACCGCGCACATTTTGAGCATATCCTCATGGATAACATCAAGGCGGCCTTGGCCGCCTTTTCCGTGAATGCCGTGTCTCGAATTTCCGGTTATATCCTCGTGACCTTTAACGAGCATCAGGCCGATGAGGCGGCGCGTGTCATTCGCACCGTTCCCGGCGTTGCTCGTGTGTCTTTGGCGTATCACACTAACCGCGACCCGCAGGAGTACTGTGCCGCCGCCGTGAAGGCGCTGCGCGAATTTGGTCCCTTTGAGTCGTTTAAGGTACATGCCAAGCGGTCTAACACCGACTACGAGCTCACCTCGATTGATATCAATCGACAGGTTGGCGAGGTGCTGTGCGAGGCGTTTCCCGATAAAAAGGTCCAGATGCACGATCCCGACGCAATGGTGCACGTGCTGGTGGTCCAGGGTAGCGTCTACGTGTATGCGCGCTCCGAGCGCGGCGTAGGCGGTCTGCCGGTGGGATCTGCCGGCAAGGTCGTGACGCTGCTTTCTTCGGGTATCGATTCCCCAGTGGCGACCTGGATGCTCGCGCGTCGCGGCGCGGTGTGCGTGCCGGTACATTTCTCCGGTCGTCCGCAGACGCCTGATACGAGCGAGTATTTGGTGCAGGACATCATCCGTGCGCTTGAGCCGGGCGTTCAGATCGGTCGCCTGTACGTTGTCCCGTTTGGCGACTGCCAGCGCGAGATCTCGGTGACCTGCCCCAGCAACCTGCGCGTGATCATGTACCGTCGCATTATGTATTCGGTTGCCGAGCGCATTGCGCATATCGAGGGCGCCAAGGCTATCGTGACCGGTGAATCACTCGGTCAGGTTGCTTCCCAGACGCTTGAGAACATCATGGCCGTCAACGAGGCCGTCAAGATCCCCGTGTTCCGTCCGCTCATTGGTTCTGATAAGCAGGAGATCATCGCGCGTGCTGAGGAAATCGGCACGTTTGATATCTCGACCGAGGCAGCGCCCGATTGCTGCACGCTGTTTATGCCGCGCCGTCCCGAGACGCATGCCAAGCTCGATGCCGTGCATGAGGCGTGGGAGCTGTTCGATCACGAGGAGATGATTGAGCGTTTGCTCAAACAGACCGAGTATATCGACTTCGAGAGCAACACGTATAAGGCCCCTAAGACCTTAAAACGCAAGCATTCCGAGCTCGCTCCACGTGAGATTTACCAAGATCACGAATAATGTTGTGTATAGACCGGCGGTGTTTTTGCATCGTCGGTCTTTTTCTATCTGGGCATTTGGCAATATACGGTTCATTTGTTGACGTGTGCCTGAATAAATCGACATTTTCTCGCAAGGTTTTGGTCAGCTTTTGGTTTGACCGCGACAACTGGTGCGGGCGTGCGGAGGCTGCGGCGCTCGTTTCCTGACACGATGGTGTTGGGAGGTGTTTGCTATGGCGCAGCGCGAGCAACACGAACGGGTTAAACGGATGGACCGCTGGGCAGAAAAGCTGCTCGGCCATAAGGCGGTGGTCATGGCGATTCTGGTTGTCATTGCCGCCGCGAGCGGCTTGGCGATGGCAAGTTTTGGCGGCCACTCCAGCAGCGTATCGTTTGAGCGTAGTGATGAGTCGAGCGCCTCGGGTGTGCACGGGGCCGGGGATACCTCACCTGACGATGCCGATGAGTCGTCTGCCAACAGCTCTTCTGCTGCCGAGATGTATGTCGATGTTGATGGCGCCGTTGTGAGGCCTGGCGTGTACCGGCTCAAAGATGGGGCGCGGGTATCCCAGGCGATCGATGCCGCCGGAGGGCTTACGGCCGAGGCGGATGTGACAGGGCTTAATCGTGCGTCCAAGATCACTGATGGTCAAAAGATCTATGTGCCGATGGTGGGGGAGCAACAAGCGACCGCGGCGGTCGGCGGGGCTGAAAGCGGTGCTGCCACGACACCTGGTACGGGGTCTTCGTCGGGACTCGTGAACATCAATACGGCAAGCGCGGCGGAGCTGCAGACGCTTTCGGGTATCGGGCCTTCCATGGCCCAGTCGATTATCGACGAACGGACGCAAAACGGGGCTTTTGCCTCGGTCGATGACCTTATGCGCGTATCGGGGATCGGTGAGAAGAAGCTCGCCAAAATTAAAGATTGCATCTGCGTATGAGTGCGACCGAGCGCGAGCATGTGATGCCACCGCGCCCATTGATGCCGTGGACGATGGCCCTTTGTGCCGGATTGTGTGCGAGCTGTGGGTTGGTACTTAACATGGCAGCCGATTTGCTGCTGGGAGGGCGGGCGGCGCCCGTCACATTGCTTATGGCCATTCCCTTCGCGGCTGCGGTGTGCATCGTATTGGCACGGTCCTGTATGCGTCTTGTGCGGTGGAAGCGATGGCTGTATGCCGCGGCCCTTGGCCTCGTTGCGGGAGCGGTCGTGTCCGCGGCTTGGGCGATAGGAGCGCTACACGCATCGAGGGCACTGGATAATCGGGCTGCGAGTAGTCTTGAGTTTGTTGTGCAAGGCGACCCGTCCATCAATGACGGTGTGTACTCCTATACCTGCGATGCGTATGCGGGCGAAAAGCGCTTGGGTCAGGTACGGCTGTCGTGTGATCGTGAGCTCGGCGCCGGTTCGCATGTACGTGCTATCGGTCGAATTTCGCGCTTTGAGAACGATCCGTATGGGCGCTCACGCGTGCTTCGAGGCGAGCTCCGAAAGGTTAGAGTCGTCCGGTTTGTATCGGTCGGCGAGGGCTCTCCAGGGCCGTTGCTTTGGCTGCGAAATGGTCTCCTTGCCGTTATCGCGCCCACGACCGATCCGGCGCGCTCGCTCATTGCCGGCATTGTCTGCGGGCGCTCGTCCGAGCTGCGCGCCCAGCCTGCGGGTGATTGGTTTTCGGTAACAGGCACGGCGCATCTCATCGCCGTCTCGGGCAGCCATCTTGCCATCGTTGGGTTTGTGATTGAGAGCGCCCTGCAAAAGACGCGCCTCTCTCGTGGGCTGCAGCGGGGGCTGCTGGTGCTTGCCCTTGCTGCCTATGCCGTCTTTACGGGCGCTTCGCCCTCGGCCGTGCGCGCGTGCTGCATGGTGGCGGCGTCGCTTGTCGCCAACGGCGCCGGGCGTCGTCGGCATGGCCTCTCGGCTCTATTTTTGACCATGGCAATCTTTGTGTTGCTCCGGCCGACAGTACTGTTCGAGATGGGTTTTCAGCTTTCGTGTGCCAGCGTTTTTGCCATCCTTTCTTTTTGCCCCTACGCCACCTACGCCTTGGCTGAGCTGGGTGTGCCATCGGGCGTCGCCAGTATTTTGTCCGTCACGCTGTGCTCGCAGCTGGCGACACTTCCCGTAACCATTCCCGCATTTGGGATGTTTTCGCTCATTGCCCCGCTTGCAAATGCCGTGATCGGTCCGGTGATAAGCGCGCTGCTCGCTGTGTCGATTGTGCTGGTGCCCTGCTCGCTTGTGCCGCTGTTGAGCCGCGGGGCGATCGTGGTGCCTATGATTGTCGCCCGCTGCACCCTGTTCTTTGAACAGCTCTTTGCCGCCGTTCCGGGCGCATCCGTAAGCGTGCCGCCCGATACGCCCTTGGTATACGTGGTGCCGTTCGCGCTGGCGGTCCTCTTGGTCTGGTGGCCACGCCCCCGCGCACGGAGCATGGCGGTGGGGCTGCTTTGCCTGATGCTTGCAGCGGGTGTTCCGTATGTCTATTGGGATCGATGCGCACCGCCTTCGGTAACGGTCCTCGATGTTGGCCAGGCCGATGCGATTCTGGTTCGTCAGGGTGGCGCCGTGGCGCTCGTCGACTGTGGGCTCGATGAGCGCGTGGTGTCGGCGTTGGTTCGCAATAACGTCCACCATATTGACGCCGTCTTCGTGACGCATTGGGACGAAGACCATTGGGGTGGTCTTCCCGATGTGCTCGATCAGTTTTCGGTTGGAACCGTTGTGGTCGCGGCCGATGCGCTTGACGGCGCGCCTGCCGAGGTCCTGAATCGCCCCGGCGTAACGTATCGGCAGGTGGCCCGCGGAGACACGGTCGATATCGGCGCATTTCGGGCTCGTGTGATGTGGCCGTTTGACACGGTGGATGGCGAGGGCAATGAGGACTCTCTTGTTTTGCTGCTCTCCTACGCTCAGGAAGGCAAGAGCCTGCGCGTGCTCCTTACTGGTGACGCCGAGCTCGATCAGGAGCGCGAGTTTGTACAGGAGGTGGGCGATATTGATGTGCTCAAGCTGGGGCATCACGGCTCAAAAGTTTCCGTCGACACAGACCTGCTGGAAACGCTTAAGCCCGAGCTCTCTATCGCGAGTGCGGGCGAGGGCAACCGCTACGGCCATCCATCCGATGCCTGCATCGATGCCGTTCGCGATGCGGGCGGCGCGTTCGCATGCACCATCGAACAAGGAGACATTACCGTCTCGCCAACCGTATCCGGTTTTGCCATGCGATGCCAACGACCGTGATGCTGCCGTTGGCGCGGGATAAGCCCGTGGGCTAGAATGGCACGGTACAAACACGAGAGCCTGCGGGAGGGGAGCGCGATGTCCGAAACCGGTCTGTTGCCGGCATATCTGATCGTCGGTACCGACGGAGTCAAACGCGACCACGCCGTCTCGCGTATGAAGGCGCGTCTGGAAAAGACGGGCATGGTCGAGTTCAACCTCGACGAGCGCGATATGACCAAAGACCCCGATATCGAGTCGATTATCGGATCGCTCAACACCTTTCCCATGGGCAGCGAGTTTCGCCTGGTAATCCTTGACGGCTGCTCAAAACTCGCCAAAGCGATCTCCGAGCCGCTTGTCGAGTATCTGGCGAGTCCCAGTCCCACGACGGTTTGCCTCATAATCGCCGATTCGCTTACCAAGAACACGCGCCTGTACAAGGCGATCGCCAAGATTGACAAGAAAGCTGTGATCGACTGTTCGGGGACCAAGCGCTGGGAGCTCCCGCGCCGCGTGCAGCAGATGGCGACGCAGCACGGAAAGTCCATCTCGACGGCGGCCGCCGAGGAGCTCGTTTCGCGCTCGGGCGAGAACACCCGCATGCTCGATAACGACTTGGCCAAACTTGCCCAGATGGTCGAGGCGCCGCAAATTGAGCTTTCCGATGTGGAGCGCTGGATCGTGCGCACGGCCGAAGTTCAGCCCTGGGACTTTCTCAATGCGGTCTCGGCCCGTGACATGCGCCGCTCGCTTGAGCTCTTCAATCTACTGCCCGCCAAGAGCTACGTGTGGACTTACACATTGCTGTGCGGGCGCATTCGCGAGCTTATCGTTGCCAAGGCGCTCGATGCGCGTGGACAGGGTCGTGAGCTTGCCGCGACGCTCAAGCTTCAGGCCTGGCAGGTCAAAAATCACCTTACCTGGGCACGCGGCTTTTCGATGGCGGAACTTGTCGCTGCGCTCGAGGGCGCGGTCGATGTGGAGCTCGCACTGAAGGGTTCGGCCGATTCCCAGACCGCGCTTTTGCTCTGGATTACGAACATCTTGAGAAAATCGTGATGATACCTGCCTATTTGACAAATTCGTTCTATCCCTTTGAGGGGGAGCGTGCTATAGTAGGCGCTTGCATGACCTCACCGTGTCTCAGAGGTGTCATACATTTTTTGCAAGGAACTCGAAAGGAACTCCAGAAGTGGCAAACATCAAGTCTCAGAAGAAGCGTATCCGCACCAATGAGGCAGCTCGCATGCGTAACAAGGCTGTCAAGTCCGAGCTCAAGACGCTGACCAAGCACGTCCAGTCCGCCGTTGCCGAGGGCGACGCCGAGAAGGCCCAGGCTGCCCTCAAGACCGTTACCAAGCGTCTCGATATGGCTGCCGCCAAGCATGTTATCCACAAGAACCAGGCTTCCAACCGCAAGTCCGGTCTTGCCAAGCTCGTGAACAGCATCAACGCCTAAGTTGTAAATTTCACACCACACAGATTACGCGCATAAATGGAGCCTGTTTTATGGAACAGGCTCCATTTTTTGTACCGCTCGGGTAAGATAGTCCGCATGAATACTTCAATTGACATTTCCCACATCCGCAACTTCTCAATCGTTGCGCACATCGACCATGGCAAGTCCACGATCAGTGACCGTATCCTCGAGCTTACCCATACCGTCGACGAGCGCGACATGGAGTCGCAGCTGCTCGACACCATGGATATCGAGCGCGAGCGCGGCATCACGATCAAGTCCAATGCCGTTCGTGTTTCCTATGACGCCGACGATGGCGAGACGTATCAGTTCAACCTGATCGATACGCCGGGTCACGTGGACTTTACCTATGAGGTCTCGCGCTCGCTGGCCGCCTGTGAGGGCGCGGTGCTCGTCGTCGACGCCACGCAGGGCGTCGAGGCGCAGACCGTCTCCAACGCGACGCTCGCCATGAACGCTAATCTGGATATCGTGCCCGCCATCAATAAGATCGACCTGCCCTCGGCCCATCCCGACGAGGTTAAGACCGAGATCGAGGATGATCTGGCGATTCCTGCCGACGATGCCGTATGCGTATCGGGCAAGACCGGCGAGGGCATCCACGACCTACTGGAGTCCATTGTCTTTTTGATTTCGCCGCCCAAGGGCGATGCGAACGCGCCGCTCAAAGCACTTATCCTGGATTCGTATTTTGATGAGTACCGCGGCGTCGTTGCCACGGTCCGCGTCTTTGACGGTTCCATCAAAAAGGGCGATACCCTGCGCATGATGCAGGCCGAGGGCGACTTCTTGGTCGACGGCGTGGGCGTCAAGCGTCCCGCCGAGACGCCGGTAGACGCACTGACGGTTGGCGAGGTGGGCTACGTGGTCACAGGCCTGAAGGACCCCGAGGCCGTTCGCGTGGGCGATACCCTTACGTGGGCGTCGAATCCCTGCCCCGAGCCGCTTCCCGGCTACCGCGAGGCCAAGCCCATGGTCTACACGGGCCTGTTCCCGATCGACAACAAGGATTACGAGAATCTGCGCGACGCTCTCGATAAGCTGCACGTCAACGACCCGTCGTTGGTGTGGGAGCCCGAGACCTCGGTGGCACTCGGCTTTGGTTTCCGCGTGGGCTTCTTGGGCCTGCTGCATATGGAGGTCGTCAAGGAGCGCCTGGAGCGCGAGTTCAATCTGGACCTTATTGCCACGAGCCCTTCGGTGGACTATCACGTCTACAAGACCGACGGTGAGATGATCGATGTCCGCAGCCCGCAGGACCTGCCCGAGGCTACGCGCATCGAGCGCATCGAGGAGCCTTACCTCAAGGCCAAGATTATCTGCCCGCCCGAGTATACGGGTGCCGTCATGCAGCTCGCTATCGAGCACCGCGGCATTACAACCGACATGATCCATCTCACGAGCAAATCGGTTGAGATGCGCTTTGACATGCCGCTTGCCGAGCTTATCCTGGACTTCTTTGACCAGCTCAAGAGCCGCACCAAGGGCTATGCCTCGCTCGACTATGAGTTCAACGAGTATCGTCCCTCCGAGCTCGTCAAGCTCGATATCCTGCTTTCGGGCGACGAGGTGGACGCGCTTTCGTTTATCGTGCACAAGGACAAGGCCTATGGCCTGGCACGCGGTCTGTGCGACAAGCTCAAGGAGATTATCCCCCGCCAGCTGTTCGAGGTGCCTATTCAGGGCGCTATCGGCAACAAGATCATCGCCCGCTCCACCGTCAAGGCGCGCCGCAAGGACGTTTTGGCCAAGTGCTATGGTGGCGATATCTCGCGTAAGCGCAAGCTGCTCGAAAAGCAGAAAGAGGGCAAGAAGCGCATGAAGGCCATCGGCTCGGTCGAGGTTCCGCAGGAGGCCTTTATGGCGATTCTCAAGGTGGACGATTAGGTCCATGGCGCTTTCTGAATACAGCAAGCGGCTGCTGGGTGCCTATACCGAGCAGCCGTTCCTTATGGCTCCCATGGCGGGCGTAACCGACCCCGCCTATCGCATCATGTGCCGTCGCCGTGGTGCCAATCTTGCCTATAGCGAGATGGTGAGCGTGGCAGGCCTTGCCTATGCCAGCAATAAGACGTGGCGTCTGGTGCTGCCGGCCGACGAGGAGCAGCAAATCTGCGTGCAGCTCTTTGGTTCCAAGCCCGATCAGTTTGCGAGTGCCGTCGCTGCCGTCGAGGAACGTGTGGGCGATCGCCTGTCTTTGATTGATATCAACATGGCCTGCCCAGCTCGCAAGGTTGTCACCAAGGGCGAGGGCTCGGCGCTTATGTGCACGCCCGAGCTGGCAGAGAAGATTGTCGAGGCAGCGGTGGGCGCGGCGCACGTGCCCGTGACCGTAAAGATCCGTAAGGGTTTTTACGCCGAAGATCGCAATGCCGCGACGTTTGCCCAGATGCTCGAGGGGGCAGGGGCCGCTGCGGTGGCGGTACATGGTCGCTGTGCCACGCAGCTCTATACGGGCCAGGCCGATTGGTCGGTCGTCGATGAGGTGGCCGACGCCGTCGAGATTCCCGTTATCGGTTCGGGCGACGTATTCTCGGCCGAGGATGCGGCGGAGCGCCTGCGCAGCTCGGGTGCCAGCGCCGTGTTTATCGCGCGCGGTATCTATGGCAATCCCTGGGTGTTCGGCGATGCCCGCGCCCTTGCGCTCGATGGCACGCCGGTGCCCTCTCGCTCCTCACGCGAGCGCCTGGATGCCCTGCGCGAGCACCTGACGCTCACGCACGAGCTGCTGCCGCTTATGTCGCGTGCCCGCACGTACGCAAGCTGGTATCTAAAGGGCATGCCCCATGCTGCCGCCTGGCGCGCCCAAGTGGTGCGTTGCTCCACATACGAGGAGTTCATGGCGCTGGTCGATGACATCGAGCGCGATGTGGTGGCCTGCGAGGCTGCGCTTGCCGCCGGCGAGTCGGTGCCCGCTCATCCGCTGGAGGCCTAACGGTGGCCGTTACCGCGCTGTACGTGCACGTGCCGTTTTGCGCCCAAAAATGCCGGTACTGTGACTTTGACTCACGCAGTTTTGCTCCGTGCGACCTGAGCGCTGCGCTCGATGCCTATTTTGAGCTGCTTTATGCGCGCCTCGATGCCTTTGGAGACGTCGGGGCGCTCGAGGGCATCCGCACCGTCTATGTTGGCGGTGGCACGCCGTCGCTGGCGGGGGAGCGTCTGGTAGAACTCGCCCGGCGTATCTCTGCGTGGTGTAAGCCCGTTGAGTTCACCTGCGAGGCCAATCCCGAATCGCTGACCGCCGAGCTTGCCGCTGCGCTTGCCAAGGTTGGTGTCACACGCGTCTCTCTGGGCGTGCAAACGCTCGATAACGCCGAACTTTCCGCCATCGGCCGCATTCACGATGCCGATCGGGCGCTCGCTGCCATCATGACGGTCAAGGACGCTGGGCTCGATGTGTCCTGCGACCTGATGTGCGGTCTTCCCGGGCAGACCACCGTAAGCTGGCGGCGCACACTCGATGACGTGCTGGCGGCGGCGCCGCATCATGTATCGGTGTATCCTCTCACGCTCGAGGAGGGCACGCCGCTCTATCGCATGGCGTGTCGCGACGAGTCGCTCGAGCCCGACGAGGATTTTCAGGCTTCGTGCATGGACGCGGCGCGTGAGCGTCTGGGTGCTGCCGGCTATCACCCGTATGAGGTTGCAAGCTACGCGCTCGACGGACATGAGTGCGCCCACAACATTGCCTATTGGACCGGACGGGGCTATCTGGGTTTGGGTCGCTCTGCCGCCGGTATGCTCGACGCCGAAGATTTCGATCGCTTGGCCGGGCTGTTTCCCGACGTGCCCGCTCGCGGCGATGCGTATCGCGTGCGCTTGGTGCAACGTGACGATGATGCGACGGCGTTTGATGCCGAGTATCTGTCGCAGCGCGAGGCTGCGGCCGAGGATCTGATGCTCGCCTGCCGCATGACGCGTGGCATTGGGCCCGACCTGTTGGTTCGCTTGGCAAGCGTGATCGCTGCAGATGAGTTGGCGGCGGCCTGTGACCGTGCGCTCGAGTTGGGCCTTGCCACTTGGGTGCCCGATGGCGTTGAGGGGCTTGCGGAGCGCGTCGCCTCGAAAGACGTTATCGCAGGTCGTGCCCGCGCCCGCTTAGCGCCCACCCACTTGGGCTGGCTCGATGGAAATGTGCTGTTCGAGCTGTTTTGGGGTCTAGCCTAGGCCGCTCGGGTAGAATTACCGCAATATATACGCTGCTGTGAGCAGGAGGTTGCCGCGCATGGCGACGATGAACGAAAAAGATTACTACGAGATTTTGGGTGTCTCCAAGGACGCCACCTCGCGTGATATACAGAAGGCCTTCCAGCAAAAGGCCCGCAAGCTCCATCCGGACGTCAACAAAGAGCCGGATGCCGAGGAAAAGTTTAAAGAGGTTTCCGAGGCCTATGCCGTGCTTTCGGACGAGCAGAAGCGTGCGCGCTACGACGCCATGCGCTCGGGTAATCCCTTTGCCGGCGCTCCTACGGCTTCTCCCTATGGTGGCGGCTACACCGGTGGCGCGGGCTATGGCAACCCCTTTGAGGGCGGCTTTCCCTTTGGTGGCGCCTGGGGCCAGCCCCGTCGCGGCCAGGCGGCCTACAACCCCGAGAGTGGCGCCAACGTGGTCGTCGATATCAAGCTCGACGCCAAGGAGGCCAAGGGCGGTGCCCGCAAGACCGTCCGCTATACGCGCTTCGATACCTGTGGTCACTGCGGAGGCTCGGGATCTGTTTCGTCCGAGCATGCACATACCTGTCCGAGCTGCGGCGGTCGCGGCCACATCGACGTCGACCTGTCCTTCCTGTTCGGTGCCGGCACGTTTCAGTCTGTCTGCCCCGAGTGCGGCGGTTCCGGTAAGGTCGTCGCCGACCCCTGCCCCGATTGCGGCGGCAGCGGGCGAACCCGTGTGACCTCCGAGCAGACGATTGAGTTTCCCGCCGGCACGCACGATGGTGACGAGGTTCGCATTAGTGGCATGGGTCACGCCGGAACCAACGGTGCCTCGGGTGGCGATCTGGTCGGCCGCGCCCATGTCGAGGCCGAGCGCCTGGAAGGCAAGGCCCGTACAGGTTTTTACCTGATGGGCATCGTGGCGCCGTTTTTGGTGCTGTCGGCCATCTCAGGCGTGTTCTCGGCCTTTGCCATAATGTGCTTTATTCCGTTTGCCATGGGCCTGTTTATGGTGGTCTCGGACGGCGTGCTGCACCGCAGCCTGCTGTGGTGGAAGCGCGGCGCGATGCAGTTTGCCAACGGTTTTGCCAACGGATTTATGTTTGCGCTCGTGTCGGTTTGGTTTGCGAGTTGCTCACAACGTGCCATGCTTTCGCCCTACGCAATGCAATAACATCTAGCCCTCTGTTTGCGGCCGGCCCAGCTTGGGTATAGGACGCACTGTGACAAAAATGAAAGTCGGAAGGATTCGGTCGTGTCGGAAAATAGGGATTACTACGAGGTACTTGGCGTCGACAAGGATGCCGACGCGCGGACGATTAAGCGCGCGTTTCTAAAGAAGGCCCGTACCGTACACCCGGACGTTTCGGACGACCCCGAGGCCGAGGCCAAGTTCAAAGAGCTCAACGAGGCGTATTCCGTTCTTTCCGACGAGCAGAAGCGTGCTAACTACGACCGTTACGGCACCGCGGACGGCCCTGGTGGTTCGGGCTACGTCGATATCAACGATATCTTTGGTGGCATGGGCATGGACGACCTCTTCTCGTCGTTCTTTGGCGGCGGTGCCGGCGGTGGCGCCCGAAATCGCCGTGAGCGTCGTCGCGGCCGCGATATGGCCATCTCCCTTTCGGTGACCCTTGAGGAGGCGGCGCTCGGTTGCAAAAAGACGATCAGCTATGACCGCCTTGCCCCCTGCGAGGATTGCAACGGCACCGGCAGGGCCGAGGGTGCACAGGAAAAGCAGTGCAGCCGCTGCCACGGCACGGGCTATGTCACGACGGTCCAGCGTTCGTTCCTGGGCCAGGTCCAGTCCTCTTCGCCCTGTCCCGACTGCCACGGCGAAGGCACGGTCATCGACCATCCCTGCGAGACCTGTGACGGTCAGGGCCGCACGCCTTCGCACGAAAAGATCGATATCGATATTCCCGCCGGCGTTTCGACCGGTCGCCAGCTGCGCGTGAGCGGTTTTGGCGAGGCCGGCCTTCGCGGCGAGCCTTCGGGTGACCTGATCGTCAACGTGCGCGTCGCCGACCACGAGCGTTTTAAGCGCAACGGCGACGACCTGTACCTCGTGAGCGATATCTCGATTGCGCAGGCTGCGCTCGGATGCGAGATCGAGGTCGAGGGCATTATGCCTGACGAGGTCGTCAAGCTGTGCGTCCCCGCCGGCACACAGTACGGTGACACCGTGAGCGTCAACAATTACGGCATGCCGCGTATCGGCGGTGGCGGTTCGCGCGGTCGTCTGAACGTGCAGCTGCGCGTGGTCGTCCCCACCAATCTCTCCAACAAGCAGCGCGAGCTGCTTCGCGCCTTTGCCGACGAGATGGGCGATGACGTCGCATCCGGTAAGAAGTCGGTGACCGATCGTATCAAGAGTGCCCTCGACGACATCCTCGATTAAGGAGCCCGCGTGCTCGCACCTCATATCTCTGTCGTCAACCTCGGCTGCCGTGTCAACCGGGTTGAGTCCGACCGTATCACTGCCGATCTAATGCGCCTGGGCTTTGCGATGGTGGAGCCTATGGATGCCGAGCTGATTGTCATTAACACCTGTGCCGTTACGGGCGAGGCCGAGGCCAAGACCCGTAAGGCCGTTCGCCATGCGCTGGCCTATCCAAACGAGCCCTATGTGGTCGTGACCGGATGCGTGGTCAATCTGCATCCCGAGGAGCTGCTGGAGCTTTCGAACCGCGTGATCGCCGAGCCGTCCAAGATCGATGTCGCCGAACGCGTCTGTGAGGTGCTGGGCGTTGAGTCCGATGACGTTCCCGCCTGCAGCGACGGCGAGGTTGTCGACGCACTCGGTCGCTCGCGTCTGGGCGTGAAGATCCAGGACGGCTGCAACCATCGTTGCACCTATTGTATTGTGTGGAAGGCCCGCGGCCCCGAGCGTTCCGTGCCGGTCGAGTCCGTGCTCGAGCAGGTTCGCGAGGCCCAGGAGGCCGGCGTGCCCGAGGTGGTGCTGACGGGTGTGAACCTGGGCGCCTACGATGGCAAGAGCGCGACTGACGAACACGTCGAGATCGATGAGCTGCTCGAGGCGATTATGGAGCGCACGTCCATTCCGCATGTGCGTATTTCCTCGGTCGAGCCCATGGATATCTCCGAGTCCCTGCTTAAGGTCATGGCGCGCTATCCGCAGCGCATCGCTCCGTTTTTGCACCTGCCCGTGCAGTCCGGCTGCACAAGGACACTGCATCGCATGGGCCGTCCCTATAGCGCCGAGGACTTCGAGGAGACGGTGCGCATGATTCGCGCCAACTTGCCCCAGGCGTCTCTTTCGTGCGACGTCATCGTCGGTTTTCCCGGCGAGACGGACGAGGAGTTTGAGGAGTCGCTGGCGCTGTGCCGTCGCGCGGGCTTTTCGCGCATGCACGTGTTTCGATATAGCAAGCGTCCCGGTACCCTTGCTGCCGATATGCCCGACCAGGTGCCGCCCGAGGTCATGGCCGAGCGCAGCCGCCGCATGAGGGCCGCGGCGCAGGAGCTCGCCATTGCCGACGCTCGCCGTCGCGTGGGCACCGTCGAGCGCGCCGTGCTCGAGTATGGCGACAACCTGACGCTCGGTTCGTTCCATCATGCCCGTCTTGACGATACCTGTGGACTCACAGCCCCGTGCCTGCTCGATGTTGCTATCATCGGAGTCGATGATTCCGGCTTGGTCCATGCACGCAGGGAGGTTCATGGAAGCCTCGAAGATTAGACTTACCGTTCCCGAGGGTATTGACCCCTCGCGCGTTTTGGGTGCCGGCGACGGCGTCCTTCGTGCGCTCGAGAGTTTGGTTCGCGCCCATGTGGTCGCCCGTGGTGACAGTATCGCCGTGAGCGGTGATCCGGATGAGGTCGAGCTCGTGGCGCGCTTTTTCGAGCATGCTTTTCGCGAGGCGGCCGCCGGACGCACGCTGTCTGCCGACGATGTCTCTCGCTGCCTGGCCGTCTTGCGCGACGGTGAGCACGAGGCTACGTCGCTTCGCGATGACGTGCTGCTTTCGTATCGCGGTCGCGCCATTCGCCCCAAGACGCTTGGTCAAAAGCGCTATGTGGATGCCATCCGCTCGCATACCATCACGTTTGGCCTGGGTCCTGCCGGTACCGGTAAGACCTATCTGGCCATGGCGCTCGCCGTTGCCGCTCTCAAGCGTCACGAGGTGGGCCGTCTGATCTTGACGCGTCCGGTTGTCGAGGCGGGGGAGAACCTGGGCTTTTTGCCCGGTACCCTCGAGGAAAAGATCGATCCTTACATGCGTCCGCTCTACGACGCCCTTTTTGACATGATGGATCGCGAGCGCACCGATGAGCTTATGGAGCGCGGCGTGATCGAGATCGCCCCGCTTGCCTACATGCGCGGCCGCACGCTGAGCGATGCCTTCGTGGTGCTCGACGAGGCGCAAAATACCACGCCCGAGCAGATGAAGATGTTCCTGACGCGCCTGGGCTTTAACTCCAAGTTTGTGATTACCGGCGACCTCAGCCAGCGCGACCTGGTGGGTCGTCGCGGCGGTCTTGCCGACGTCGAGCAGATTTTAGGCCGTGTCGACGATGTCGCATTTTCTCACCTGGAGCGCGCCGACGTGGTACGCCATGCCTTGGTGGGGCGTATCGTCGAGGCATATGATGCTTATGATGATGTGCGCGAGAAGCGCGTGCGCGACCGAAAGGAGCCCCGTTGAGTGTATTGATCAGCAACGATGCCGAGCTCGATACGCTGCTCGACGCGCGGGAGGTGGAGCACATCTGCGAGGTCGTGCTTGCCGCCGAGGGCGTTGAGCGTGAAGTCGAGATTTCCCTTTCGTATGTCGATGAGGACGAGATGCACGAGCTCAACCACGAGTGGCGCGGTATCGACCGCACCACCGATGTCCTCTCGTTTGAATGCGACTCGGCCTTTGACGAGGATATTCCCGCCGACGAGACGCTCGAGCTCGGCGATATCATCCTGGCCCCGCAGGTCATTGCCCGCCAGGCCCCCGGCTTTGGCAATAGCCCTGCCGACGAGTGCCGCCTGATGCTCGTGCATGGCATGCTGCATCTGCTGGGGTATGACCATATCGAGGACGACGAAGCTGAGGTCATGGAGGCCCGCGAGGATGCCATCCTGCGCGATCTGGCGCTCGAGCGCGGCGAGGACCCCAAGCTGGTCCACGTCGGCCCCATCACCAACCACGCCCACGACTAGGAGCCGTCTATGATTCCCGGATCGAACAAGGACCATCCGTCCTTCTTAAAGTCGTTCTCCTACGCCATGGAGGGCTTCGTCACCGCCGTCAAGACCGAGCGCAACATTAAGGTTATGCTCGTTGCGGGCGTGTGCACTGTCATTGCCGCCTGCATCGTGGGGCTCGACATTGCCGAGTGGGCCACGATTATCATCTGTTGTGGCCTGGTGATTCACGGTGAGCTGTGCAACACCGCCATGGAAGCGATTGTCGATCTGGCGACCCAGGAGCTCCATCCGCTGGCAAAGCGCGCGAAGGATATCGCCGCCGCCTCCGTATACGTACTTTCCATCACCGCCGCAATTGTGGGCTTACTGGTATTTGCCCACGCGCTCGGCTTTATTTAGAAAGGGATTTCCATGTCCGACAATATGCAGCCTATCGATGAAACTCTGGACGACGAGTCCCTGGATGCGGTGGATGCCGAAGCGAACGATGCCTATGAGGATGTCGAGGAGTTCGATCCGTTTGAGGGCATGAGCGACGAGGAACTCGACGCCCTGTGCGACGAGGGCGACAGCCTCGCGGGCTTTGGCGACGTTGAGCCCGGTTTCCGCAGCGGCTTCGTGGCGCTGGTCGGCCGCCCCAACGCCGGCAAGTCCACGCTGCTCAACGCCTGCTATGGCAAAAAGGTCGCCATCACCTCGCCGGTGGCCCAGACGACCCGCCGCCGCATGCGCGCCGTCGTTAACCGTCCCGGCTACCAGCTGGTCTTTGTCGATACCCCGGGTATCCACAAGCCCAAGGACGGCCTGGGGTCCGAGCTCAACAAGAGCGCGCTGTTCGAGCTGAACGATGTCGATGTCGTCGCGTTTTTGATTGATGCCACCAAGCCGATCGGCAGGGGAGACGCCTGGGTTGCCGAACGCGTCAAAAACGCCCGTTCCAAGAAGGTCCTGGTGCTCACCAAGGCCGATGAGGCTGATCCCGCACAGGTCATGGAGCAGCTTAAGGCCGCCCACGAGCTCATGGAATATGACGATGAGATCGTGACGTCGTCGGTTAAGAACTTCAACGTCGATGCCTTTATCGAGACCGTTGCGCACTTTTTGCCCGAGGGCCCGCGTTGGTTCCCCGAGGACATGGGTACCGACACTTCCGACGAGACGCTCGTTGCCGAGTTTGTGCGCGAGAAGGTCTTGCGTCGCACCCGTGATGAGATTCCGCACTCCGTTGGCGTTATCTGCGATGCGCTCGAGCAGACCAAGAAGGTGCTGCGCGTGCACGCCACCATTTACGTCGAGCGTGAGGGCCAAAAGGGCATCATCATCGGCAAGGGCGGCGAGATGATCAAGCATATCGGTATCGATGCCCGTCGCGATCTTGAGCGCATTTTTGGCACGCAGGTCTTTTTGGAGTTGGACGTGAAGGTCAAGGCCGGTTGGCGTGACGACGAGGCTCAGATTCGCCGCTTTGGCTACAACGCCGAGGACTAAGGACGCGCGGCGCGCATGGCAGGCTCCCGGACATGTCGCACGAAGGTGCTCGTCCTCGACAAGACGAAGCTCAAAGAGACGGACCTGATCCTGACGATGCTTGACGAGCGGGGTCGGCAGGTTCGCGCCGTGGCAAAGGGCGCCCGCAAACCCGGTGGGCGCCTGGCGGCGCGCTGCGAGCTATTCTGTACCGTCGATATGCTGCTCGCGCATGGACGGTCGCTTGACGTGGTTTCCCAGGCCGAGCTTATGGAGGCGCCGCTCGGCGCTGCGCCCGATTACGAGATGACTTGCGCCGCGAGCGCGATCGCCGAGGTCGCGCGTGTGTGCTCGTTCGAGGACGCCGAGGACCCGTTTACCTTTGCCATCACGCAGCGAGCGCTTACCTTGGTGGGCAGCGGGCTCGACACGGCGCATATGGATCTACTTGTGGCGGCATATGTCTTTAAGCTGCTGTCGCATGTTGGCTATCGACCCGATTTTTCGGCCTGCGTGCTGTGCGGAGACCCCATGCTGTCGTATTTTTCGCCCCAGGCGGGCGGTCTCATGTGCGGGTCGTGCGCGTCGAGTGTTCCGGGTGCCGAGCTGGTGTCGACTGGTGAGGTCGCGTGGCTGCGCGCCCTCATGTCCATGACCTTCGATGCGCTCATGGCCGAGAGGGTTGACCCCCATACCGCAGCCTTTTTGTTGGGGCTTTCGCATATCTGGGCGGCAACACATGCCGATCAGCGCCTCCGTGCGATGGAATTCATGTTGGGTCGGTGATGATGCGCAGGGGCGAGCTGCTTGTGGTAACATACCGCCCTGTTGGTACCTCGACCTTGGTTGCTCGCTCCACCGGCGGCTTCCCAGTCCGAGGCGAATCGAGTCGCCCGCGGGCGACAAGAAACGAAAGGTGAAACAATGACTGTTTCCAAAGAGCGCAAGGCAGAGCTGACTGCTCAGTTCGGTAACACCCCGGTCGACACCGGCAACCCCAAGGTTCAGGTCGCCATCCTGACCGAGCGCATCAAGGAGCTGACCGAGCACATGAAGTCCCACCAGAAGGACTTCCACACCCGTCGTGGCCTGCTCATGCTCGTCGGTCGTCGTCGTCGTCTTCTCTCCTACATCAAGAAGAGCGACATCGTCGAGTACCGTGAGCTCATCAAGGCTCTGGGCATCCGCGACAACATCCAGTAAGGATTTGTACATGCTAAGAGCGTCCTGCGCAGCGGGGCGCTCTTTTTGTGTAAGGGCGTGAACAATCACGCTCTGAAGCGTGGCGGGGGCAGGGGGCCCGCGTCACATGAGAAGCCCGCAGGCAAGGGGCCTGTGGGGTAAAGGAGAACAATGACACTCGTATCCAAGACCTTTGAGCTGTACGGCAAGACCTACACCTTTGAGTCGGGCGAGCTTGCCAAGCAGGCCACCGGCGCCTGCCTGGTCAAGCAGGGCGACACCACGATGCTCGACACGGTGGTCGTCTCCAAGGAGCGCAAGAACTACGACTTCTTCCCGCTGACCGTCGACTTCAACGAGAAGATGTACGCCGCCGGCCGCATCCCGGGTGGTTACCTCAAGCGTGAGGGCCGTCCCAGCGAGAAGGCCACGCTCACCGCGCGCATGATCGATCGCCCGATTCGCCCGAGCTTCCCGGACGGCTTCCGCAACGAGGTGCACATCGTCGCTACCTCGCTCGTCGCCGACCAGGTCAACCCCTTCGACGTCATCAACGTCATGGGTGCTTCCCTGGCGCTCGGCGGCGTGCCCTTCGAGGGCCCGCTTGCCTGCGTGCGCATCGGCCGTAACGTGGAGACCGGCGAGTTTATCGTCAACCCCACCTACGAGGAGCGCGAGAACTCCGATCTGGACCTGGAGCTGGGCGGCTCTGCCGACTTCATCTCGATGGTCGAGGCCGGTGCCGAGGAGATCTCCGAGGACGACATGCTCGCCGCCATGAAGTTTGGCCAGGAGGCCCTTGCTGCCTTCTGCCAGGCTCAGGACGAGTTCGTAGCCGAGTGGGAGCAGGTCAACGGCCCCATCGTCAAGAAGGAGTACCCGCTCGACCAGCCCGTCGAGGAGGTCCAGGAGCGCATCTTCGCCCACTACGACGAGATGGCAGCCGCCCTTCGCGATGCCGACAAGCTCTCCCGTATCGGTAAGGTCGAGGCTCTGAAGGAGTCCATCCGCGCTGAGTTCACCGAGGAGGAGCAGGCCGCTTGGGAGCGCGAGATCCCCGTGGCGCTTAAGAAGCTCGAGAAGAAGGCCATGCGCACCATGGTCGTCGAGACCGGCGAGCGCGTCGACGGCCGTGCCGCCGATGAGATCCGCCCCATCATGGTGAAGGACAACTACCTGCCGCTCGTTCACGGCTCCGGCCTGTTCCAGCGCGGCCAGACCCAGGTGCTCTCGGTTCTTTCGCTCGGCATGCTCAACGAGGGCCAGCGTCTGGATACCATCGAGCCTACCGAGGGCAAGCGCTACATGCACCACTACAACTTCCCGCCGTTCTGCACCGGCGAGACCGGCCGCATGGGCAGCCCCAAGCGCCGCGAGATCGGCCATGGCAACCTTGCCGAGCGCGCCCTGCTTCCGGTGCTCCCCGACGAGAACGAGTTCCCCTACGCCATCCGCGTCGTCTCCGAGGTCATGGAGTCCAACGGCTCCTCTTCGATGGCTTCGACCTGCGGCTCCACGCTCGCCCTTATGGACGGCGGCGTGCCCATTAAGCGCCCGGTGTCCGGTATCGCCATGGGTCTGATCCAGGAAGAGGACAAGACCGTGGTCCTGTCCGACATCCAGGGTCTTGAGGACTTCCTGGGCGACATGGACTTTAAGGTCACCGGCACCACCGAGGGCATCACCGCTCTGCAGATGGACAACAAGGCCACCGGTCTTACCTTCGACATCCTGGCCCGCGCCCTGCAGCAGGCCAAGGAGGGTCGCGCCTTCATCCTGCAGAAGATGCTCGATGTGATCCCCGAGCCGCGCCACACCACGCGTAGCACCGCTCCGCGCATCGTTTCCATCCAGGTTCCGACCGACAAGATCCGCGACGTCATCGGTTCTGGCGGTAAGGTCATCCGCGGCATCCAGGACGAGACTGGCGCTTCGGTCGACATCCAGGAGGACGGCACCGTCTTTGTCGGCGGCACCGGCGAGTCCGTCGACCAGGCCGTCGAGCGCATCAAGCTCATCATCAAGGTTCCCGAGCCGGGCGAGGAGTACACCGGTCGCGTGGTCTCCATCCAGCCCTTCGGCGCCTTCGTGAACCTGCTGCCCGGCAAGGACGGCCTGCTGCACATCTCCCGCGTCGCCAAGGGCCGCGTGGAGAAGGTCGAGGACGTCCTCAATGTGGGCGACGAGGTCAAGGTCGTCGTCATCGAGGTCGACGATCGCGGCAAGATCTCGCTCGATCGTCTGGATAAGCCCGAGGCCCCGGCTCGCGCCGAGGGTGCCTCCGAGGGCGACGGCGAGCACTTCCAGCGCCGTGAGCGTACGCGCCGCGAGCGCTCCGAGCGCAGTGACCGTCCGCGCCGTCCCGGTGACAACGGAGGCCGCAAGCCCCGCCGTCACCACGACGCCGAGTAACAGCTAAACATAAGCAGCTCAACAAGGGCGACTCCGTACAGGGGTCGCCCTTTTGCTTGCGCCCGGGAGGGCCGCATATGAAGTTTCCTGCTCTACAGTCCTGCGCAAGACGGAAAGCACATTAAGTGCTTTCCTTTGCGTGCGGAACTCGCGATAAACTTCATATGCGTCCCTCCCGGGCGCAAGCAAAAGGGCTGGTTAGCGCTGTTGGTCGCTTGCTGGTCTTCTATTCTTAGTTGATATACTTTTTCGCATCTAACGCTTAGCCTAGGGGGTTGGCATGACAAATAAGGTTGAATGGGACCGCATGATTGCCGGGGAGCTCTATAGCCCCTATCGGGTTAACGACCATTCGTTTAGTAGGGTGCATGCGGCTCAGAAGTTGTTTAATGAGTCGGAGTATTGGGCTGATTCGAGCGCCTTTGAGGAACTAAAGAAGTGTTTTCGCGCTGCTCCGGACGATATGGTCTTAACGGCTCCCGTTTATTTTGATCACGGTGACAGGGTTTCGTTTGGTAACCATTTCTATGCGAATACCGGTTTGACGATTCTGGACGAAAATTACGTGACCTTTGGCGACAACGTCTTTCTAGGACCCCATGTGAGTATATTTACTGCTGGGCATCCAATTGACGCCGATGTGCGCAATCTAGACCTCGAGTATGCTAAGCCTGTCGTAATCGGCAACAACGTCTGGATGGGCGGCGGGGTGATTATCAATCCGGGCGTATCAATCGGAGACGATGTGGTCATAGCCTCAGGTTCAGTTGTTGTTAAAGACGTTCCAAGCCACGTCATCATCGGCGGCAATCCAGCTCATATCATTCGAGAGATTACCGACAGCGATCGCAAGCTCTGGCAAGGCCAGCTGAATGCCTAGAACGAGGCAATTGGATCATAG
>CATZMG010000018.1 GCA_958421655.1 uncultured Collinsella sp. | reverse complement strand
AGGGCTCCAGGCCGATCCTGCACTCGGACATGGGCTGGCAGTACCAGCAGGCCGGTGTTAGCGCTAATCTAAAATTGACCACTTTCGCAAACGCATCTCGCCGAATGCGCTAACGCGCTTTCGCCGACCCCGCTAACGTACTTTCACCAACTGCGCTAACGGAACTATGCTCCGATCGGGTATCCGACCCGGGAGGAGCGGGATATGGAGCGAAACGTAATGGGAGAGCTGAACGTCTACAGGGGGTCCGGCGCGACGCCGAACTTCAGCGAGATCGCGAGGAGGCACGGCATGGACCGGCACACGGTCGCCAAGTACTGGCGGGAGGGCGAGTCCGCCGCCGACGGGAGGTCCGCGAGGGGCAGCGCCTTCGACCCGCTCGAGGAGGAGATCCGCGCGAAGGCCCAGCTGCCAGGGATGACCAAGATGGCCGTCTACGCGTTCCTGCGCGAGGGCCGCGGGGAGGGGCTGCCCGGGTACGGCGCCTTCACCGCGTGGTGCCGGGCGCGCGACGTGCCCTTCGGGGGCGCGGGCGGCCGCGAGCCGCACCCGCGGTTCGAGACGCCCCCGGGAAGGCAACTGCAGTTCGACTGGAAGGAGGGCATGAGGCTCGTCGACTCGGAGGGCGAGGTCTTCGAGTTCAGCGTGTTCACCGCGACGCTCGGCTACTCCCGGAAGCACCGCTTCATACCGGTCAGGAGCCGCACGCTCGACGACCTGCTGTCCTGCCTGCTCGCCACCTTCACCCGCCTCGGCGGCGTCCCGGAGGAGTGCATCACGGACAACATGTCGTGCCTGGTGACCGTCTCTGGCCGCAGGAGGACCAGGCAGGAGAGGGCGTGGCGGTTCGCGCGGGAGGCCGGCTTCGAGCTCAGGCTCTGCGCGCCGCGCTCGCCGCAGACCAAGGGCAAGGACGAGTCGGCCAACCGCTTCCTGAACCGCCTGCTCGCCTACGGCGGCGAGTTCACCGGGTGGGGCGGCCTCGCCGAGGCGGTGGCCCGGGTCGAGGCCCAAGCCAACTCGGAGCCGAACCGCACCACCGGCCTGCCGCCCGACGCGCTGTTCATGCGGGAGAAGGAGAGCCTGCGGCCCATCGGGAACCTCCGGCTCCTCGAGTCTATGGTGGGCGACGTGAGCGTCCAGACCGTCCCGCCGACCATGCTCGTCAGGGCCGCCGGCAGGGAGTGGTCCGTGCCCAGGCGCTGCATCGGCCGGCGCGTGAGCGTCATAGCGATGCCCGGCGGCCAGGTCGTGGTGAGGATGGGCGGCGAGGAGGTCGCCGCCCACGACGCCGCGTCCGGGCCGTCGAGGCCCATCAACTACGACCCCGAACACTACGAGCAGGCCCTCGAGGGGAAGCGGGGCCTGGCCGACGCGGGCATCGCCGAGGCCGCCCGCGCAAACCTCGCGCTGCTCGACTCGCTCGGAGGGGCGTGATGGGCGCCGTCGCCGAGGGCAGCCCCTCGATCAGGGCGCAGGCGAACCTCTCCGCGCTCGGGCTGCACGAGATGGCGGCGTCCCTGCCCGACTACGTGAGGATGGTCGCCGCGGGCGAGCGGGGCTTCGCCTCCGCCCTCGAGGAGATGACGCGCGTCGAGGTCGCCGCCCGGGAGGTCAGGATCACCAACCAGCGCATACGGTCGTCGGGGTTCCCCTACGTCAAGGGGCTGGCGGACTTCGACTGGGACTTCCAGCCGTCGGTCCCGCGCGCCGAGATCGAGGAGCTCGCGACCCTGAGGTTCGTCGAGCGGGCCGAGAACGTCCTGTTCGTGGGGAGCCCCGGCGTGGGCAAGACGCACCTCGCCGTCGCGCTTGGCATCGAGGCCGTCAGGGCGGGGCGCGAGGTCAGGTTCGTGGACTGCGCCCGGCTCGTCGAGGACCTCGAGGACGCCTCGCCGCGCGGCATCCTCAAGAAGAGGCTCAAGTACTACGCCCACTCGAGGCTGCTGATCATCGACGAGCTCGGCTACCTCGACGTCGGCAGCGCGGGCGCGGACCTGCTGTTCCAGCTGATATCGACGCGCTACGAGCAGCGCTCGACGATCATCACCACCAACGTGGGGATCAGCGGCTGGGGCAGGGTGTTCGGGGACGACGTGGCGGCGAGCGCGATCGCGGACAGGGTGTGCCACCACTGCCACCTGGTCAAGATAACCGGCAGGTCCTACAGGCTGAAGGACCTGCCGAGGGACGGGCCCGTCAAGCCGTGACCGGAATCGGTGAAAATACGTTGGCGCAACCGGTGAAATCGCCTTTGCGCGAACGGCGCGCCTGCTTAGCGAAACTGGTGAAAAATAGATTGACGCTAACAGCCGGTTGGTGCAAGCGGTTGGAGGAGGCCGGCGTGGTGCAGAGCATGTCCCGGAAGGGCAACTGCATCGACAACGGCGCGACGGAGCAGGTGTTCGGCCACATCAAGGACGAGTTCTTCCGCGGAAGGACGTGGCCGGACTTCGAGTCCTTCAAGGCGGACCTCGACGACTTCGTGGTCCATTGGAACACGAGGAGGCGCCAGGTTAAACTGAAGGGACTGACCCCGGAGGAGTTCCGGAGACAGTCCCTTGCGGCGTAGTTCTTATTTAAGCCGTCCAAGTTTTGGGGTGCAGTTCAGTGCGCAGCGAGGGCTTCTTGCATGTCCGAGGACGCGCCGGGAGGGAACTTACTCTCCGCCCGGGCAGGTAAGACGAATTACGCGACGGTGTAAACCCAGTTGTGCTTATCCTCAACAGCACCAGACTGGATGCCCGTCAGGGTCTCGCGGAGCTTCTTCATCACAGGACCGATCTCGGTGTAGCCGGCCGGGAAGGTCACAGTTTCGTCGGCACCGTAGACCTTGTTGTCGATCTCACCGACTGGGGAGATAACGGCAGCGGTGCCGCACAGACCGCACTCAACAAAGGTGCCGGCCTTGACCTCGGCCCACTCGACGGGGCGCTGGTCGACGGTCATGCCCAGGTCCTCAGCGACCTGAACGAGCGAACGACGGGTGATAGAGGGAAGGATGGAGTCGGTGTGCGACTGCGGGACGACGAGCGTGCCGTCCTCCTTCACGAACAGGACGTTGGCGCCACCGGTCTCCTCAACATAGGTGCGGGACTCGGAGTCGAGATACAGGTTCTCGGCATAGCCCTCGCGGTGAGCCTCCATCGTGGGCTTCAGGGACATGGCGTAGTTCAGGCCGGCCTTGATGTTGCCGGTGCCGTGCGGTGCGGCGCGGTCGTACTCGGAAACGCGCAGCTTGACGGGCTTGAGGCCACCCTTAAAGTACGGACCGACCGGGGTCACGAGAATGCGGAACGTGTACTCAGGAGCGGGAGCCACGCCGATCACGTCACCGGAGCCGATCATAAACGGACGCACATACAGGGTTGCGCCAGAGCCGAAGGGCGGAACCCAGGCGGCGTTGGCGGAGACGACCTGCTTGACGGCCTCGACAAACTTGTCCTTGGGGAACGGGGGCATCTCCAGACGCCGGGCGGAGTTGTACATACGCTCGGCGTTCATATCGGGACGGAAGCAGACGATGCTGCCGTCCTCGGCGGTGTAGGCCTTCAGGCCCTCAAAGACCTCCTGGCAGTAATGGAAGATGCCGCCGCACTCGGAGACATGCAGGGTGTGGTCGGTGGTCAGGCCGCCCTCGTCCCACTCGCCATCCTTCCAATGAGCCTCGTAGCTGTAATCGGTCTTCATGTAGCCAAAGCCGAGGCTATCCCAATCGATATCCTTCTTCTCGACAGTCATATGTCGCTCCTTACATACACGGTTGCATACTCGCGAACCCGCACGCAAGGACCGAAGCCGGCCGCGTCGCAACGTCGCATACCCGGAGCGTAGAACCGGGCAGGACACACGGGCAGCATCAAAGCCGATGGCGCGTCGATTCGCATGCAGGTGATTGTACTCCCCGCACGCCCTGGATAAAACGTTATTCTTTAACTAAGTAAAGTATTTTCATTTGCCTTCAACACAAAAGGCCCGCCATCGAATCCGATGACGGGCCTTGGAATCAACGTCCGAAAACAAGCTCGGACTAGGCGTTCTTTTTACCGAGCTTAGCCTTAACCAGACCGACCACGGTCGGAATGATCGACACGGCGACAATGCCGACGATCAGCAGCTCAAAGTGCTCCTGCACAAACGGAATGCCACCAAAGAAGTAGCCCAGCAGCGTAAAGACCGTCGACCAGGTAATGCCGCCCAGCACGTTAAAGACGACAAAGTTGCGCCAGTGCATGCCGCCCATGCCGGCGATAAAGGGCACGAAGGTGCGGATAAACGGGAAGAAGCGACCCAAGAAGATTGCCAGGTGACCCCACTTGTCCAAGAAGTCCTCGGACTTTTTAATGCGCTCGGGCGTCATGGCCTTCACCTTGCCCGAGGCGATGATCTTGCGGCCAAAGAAGTGACCGATCATAAAGTTGCACTGATCGCCCAGGATGGCTGCGGCCCATGCGGTGGCCAGAAGCGCCACGATGTTAAAGCCGCCGTTGTGGGCAAAGAAGCCCGAAGCAAACAGCAGCGAATCGCCGGGAAGGAACGGGAAGAACACCACGCCCGTCTCGATAAAGATGATCAGAAACACGCAGCCGTAGGCCATAAGCGGGCCGGCGGCAATCCAACTGGCGATCGCGGTGCGCGGATCCTTAAGCAGCTCGGCAATGAAATTGATGAAACCCATGAAGTAAAACCTCTCAGTTGTGGGCGCGGACACGTCCAAGTTGACCAGTATACGGTTGCGGCGCGAGCACGGGCCAAACCCCTCAAAAGTCTTACTCCATTACCAGCAAGTTTGCATAACTGACACCTGTCACGCAAAGCCGCCAAGATTGTTCTTCCTAATCCCTAGCGAATCGCTATACTTTATTGAATCGCATTGCCATGGCGCTAAGGGAGGGCGGCCGGTGAGCTTTATCAATACCATTCGCGAGGACATCAAGACCGTCCAGGCGCAGGACCCCGCCGCGCAAAACGGTCTGGTCATCTTCCTTTCCTATCCTGGCCTGCACGCCAAGTGGAACCACGTGCCCGAGCACTGGCTCTGGGAGCACGGTCATCGCTCGCTCGCCCGTGTGCTCTCGCAAATCACCCGCCACATCACCGGCGTCGAGATTCATCCCGCTGCACAGATCGGCAAGCATTTCTTTATCGACCACGCCATGGGCGTCGTCATCGGCGAAACCACCATCGTGGGCGACAACTGCGTGCTCTACCAGGGCGTCACGCTCGGCGGCACCGGCAACGAGACCGGCAAGCGCCACCCCACCCTGGGCAACAACGTTACCGTGGGCACGGGCGCCAAGGTGCTCGGCAACATTCGCATCGGCAACAACGTCAAGATCGGCGGCAACTCGGTTGTCGTCAAGGACGTGCCCGACAACTGTACCGTCGTGGGCGTGCCGGGACGCATCATCAAGCGCAACGGCTGCCGCGTGTTCGAGGAGAGCTTCGACGCCAAGCAGCACCGCGAGTACATGCCCGACGACGCCGCCGAGCAGTCCGCGCTCAACCGCCAGGGCATCACCGAGAACGCCCGCCGCGTCAAGGAACTCGAGCGAGAGGTGGCCGAGCTCAAAGCCCTCGTCGCCAAGCTCGTGGACGAACGCTAGAGACGGACGGCCACCGACAACATTAACGCCAACGCAAAGGCGCGCCAGGGAATTCATCCCCGGCGCGCCTTGATTTGTGATGTGACAACGAGGCTGCCCCTTTGTCACATTATGCGAACTGACTCAGATAGAGGTCAGCGTAGGCTCCTTCGGCAGCCAACAGCTCCTTATGCGTGCCCTGCTCGATAATGTTGCCGTGGTCCATGACCAGAATCAGATCGGCATCCACGATCGTCGACAGGCGATGCGCGATCACAAAGCTCGTGCGCCCGCGCATAAGCGCGTCCATGGCACGGCCGATGGCAAGCTCGGTACGCGTATCCACGCTCGACGTCGCCTCGTCCAGGATGAGAATCGCCGGGTTGTTGAGCAGCACGCGTGCGATGGTCAGCAGCTGACGTTGGCCCTGGCTGATACTTTCGGCATCGTTGGCCACGTGCGTGTCGTAGCCCTGCGGCATGGTACGCACAAAGAAATCGACCTGCGCGGCGCGGGCGGCGGCCACGATCTCGTCGCGCGTTGCCTCGGGGCAGCCGTAGGCGATATTCTCGGCAATCGTTCCGTCGAACAGCCAGGCGTCCTGCAACACCATGCCAAACTGCTGGCGCAGCTCGCCACGATCCATGCGGCTCGTATCTACGCCGTCGAGCGTAATGCGCCCGCCGTCAATCTCGTAGAAGCGCATGAGCAGGTTGATGAGCGTGGTTTTGCCCGCGCCCGTGGTTCCCACCACGGCGATCTTCTGGCCCGGCTCGGCGGTAAACGACACGTCGCGCATGAGCGGCTTGTCGGGCGCGTAGCCAAAGCGTACATGCTCAAAAGCGACACGGCCCTCAACGCGACCCGGCAGCCTGGCGGCCTCGCCCGGCTGCGGATCCGCCTCCATCTCGGGTTCATCGAGCAGGTCGAACACGCGCTCCGCACTCGCCAGCGCGCTCTGCAGCGAGTTGAAGGTAAACGACAGCTGCGTCATGGGCTCAGATGCCTCGTAGATAAACTGGAAGAACGCCTGGAACACGCCGACGGTCATGTGGCCGGCAACCAGCATACTGCAGCCCACAATCGCAATCACGATCTGTGCCAGGCGGCCGATAAAGCGCACCGCGGGGCCGACGGCGTTAATCATGAAGTCGGCCTTGGCACTCACGCGTGCCAGCTCGCCCGAGGCCTGGTGTACCTCGGCAGAACTTTGGCGCTCGCGGTTAAACGCGCGAATCACCAGACGGCCCGAGTAGCCTTCCTCAACCGCGCTCGTAATCCTTGACACCCACTCCTGGCGCTCACCGGTTACGTCATGCGTGCGGCGCGAGACCACCTTGGTCACCAACAGCGACAACGCCGTAAAGAACAAAAAGACGAGCGTGAGCGGCACGCTAAACACGAACATCACGCTCACGGCGCCCACCACGGTACCGATCGACACCAGAAGCTGCAGCAAGCCGCGCTGCATGCTCTCGGACATCTTGTCCAAGTCATTGGTCGCGCGGCTAACGACCTCGCCGGGACGATGCGCGTCAAAATAGGCGAGCGGCAGACGGTTGAGCTTTTGTGCGATGCGGTTGCGTAGGAGCAGGTTGAGGCGTTCGGCCACGCTCGACATCAAAAAGCTCTGGAGTGCGTAGAACGAGGCAGCGGCCGTCCAGATCATAAAGTAGATGAAGATGGTCCTGCCGCAGTTCTCCCAGGTGATGTTGAAGGTGGTGTCGTTGGCAAACGCCACCTGAATGTGGCCCCACAGCTCATCGATCACGCGGGCGCTGTATGCCGGCGCGGCGGTGTTAAAGATGGCATAGAACACAATGCTCGCGAACACGATATAGAAGCGCCAGTGGTCGCCGGCAGCCTCGCTCCACAGGCGGCGCACCGTCGCCCAGGTGTCGCGGGGTGTCTCGTCCTCATCCTCGTCGTCAACGTCGCGCATGCGCTCCGCCTCGGCGCGGGCGCGCTCGTCCTCGGCGCGCTCATTTTCCTCATAGAGTGCCTGGCGACGAGCCTCGCGCTCCGCCGCCTTGGCGGCTTCGTCCAGGTCGGGCGTGGCGCCCGTCTCCTCAACTGTCTCTGCATCCGCGGCGCCATCGGCGATGCCCTGCTTCTTGAGCTCCTCGGTCATGCTACTCACCTCCCTTCATCTGCGATTCCGCGATAGCACGGTACACCTCGCAGGTTTCCATGAGCTCGTCGTGCGTGCCTAGGCCCACGACCTCGCCATCCCTGAGCACCACGATCTGGTCGGCATGCAGAATGGTCGAGATACGCTGCGCGATGATGAGCACCGCAGCGTCACGCGTCTCGTCTTGCAACGCATGGCGCAGGGCGGCATCGGTCTTAAAGTCCAGGGCCGAGAAACTGTCATCGAAGATATATAGATCGGCATGCTTCATGAGCGCACGGGCGATAGCCAGACGCTGGCGCTGGCCGCCCGAAAAGTTCGTGCCGCCCTGCGCCACCGGGGTATCGAGTCCCTGCGGCTGATCGAGCACAAAGGTGCTCTGGGCAACCTGGAGTGCATGAAGCATGTCGGCCTCGGTCGCGTCTTCGTTGCCAAAGCGCAGATTGCTTGCTACGGTGCCCGAGAACAGCCATGCCTTTTGCGGCACATAGGCAATGCGCCCGCGAATCTCGTCTTGCGAAAGGTCGCGCAGGTCGACGCCGTCCAGGCGAATGGCGCCCTTGGTGGCGTCGTGGAAGCGCAGCAGGAGCTTGGCCACCGTCGACTTGCCCGAACCCGTCGAGCCGACGATCGCGGTCGTCTGACCGCGGCGACAGGTAAAGTTCAGATCGCACAGCGTGTCCTCGTCGGCATCGTCAAAACGAAACGACATATGGTCGAACACGGCAACCGCGCCGGCTCCGTCTGCGGACTCAGGCGCCCCGTCGCCCAGCGTAGCCTTGCCGTCCACGATGCTCGGCTCGATTTCGAGCACCTGCTGCGCACGGTTGAGGCACGCCGCGGCGCGCGGAAGCGTCAGAATCACCATCTGCGCCATCATCACAAAGAAAAGAATCAGGATCGCGTATTCCAACACGGCCGAAATGCTGCCGATTTGCATGGCGTGGACGCCCACGCGGTTGCCGCCCACCCACAGCACCGCCACCTCGGCGATGTTCATCAAAAAGAAGCTGGAGCTGTCGAGGCCCACAAACAGGTGGTTGACCTTGATGGCGTTGGCCGCGTAATCGCTAAACACCTCGTCCAGGCGCTGCTCCTCGTGGCGCTCCTTGTTAAATGCGCGGATGACGCGCACGCCCACGATGTTCTCGCGCAGCACCACGTTCATGCGGTCGATAAAGCTCTGCAGGCGCATAAAAATCGGCGCGGCGTTAGCCACCGTAAAGACCGCCGCCACCAGCACGATCGCAACCACCACGCCCAGCAGCGTGCCCATGGCGGGATCGATGAACCAAGCAAAAATGATGCCTGCCACGGCCAAGAATGGCACCGGCAACACCAGCTGAATCGTCTGAAGGACAGCTTGCTGAATCACGTTGATGTCGTTGAGCGAGCGTGTGATCATCGAACCCGTGCCAAAGCGCTCAAAGTCGCTGGCGGACAGCTCGAGCGACTTGTCGTACACGGCATTGCGGATATCGCAGGCCACGTTGGCGGCCAGGCGCGCCGAAAGATAGCAGCCCAGCACCGTGCCGCCGCTGGCCATGCCGGTCGCGATAAGCATGTACAGGCCGTTACGTAAAATATAGTCGACATCGCCCGTGGTAATACCGGTGTTGACCATGTTCGCCAGCATCGTGGGAACCAACAGCGTACCGACGTTATCTATCAGCACCGCAAACAGCGTCACCGCAATCAGACCGCGGTACGGCCTCATAAACCTCATTAAGAGTCGCATGTGTCCCCCTCGCCCTTATCGTCAGCCTCGTTCTCGGCGGCCACTTGCCGTTTAAATGCCTCGCACTCTTCGTTCAGAACATGGGAGAATTTACCGACCAGGCGCATGATCTCGCGCTGTTCCCACGGCTCGAGCGCTTCGAATGCCTGTTGCTCAGCTTTTTGCGCCGGTAACGCGTAGCGCTTGGCAAACCGCACGCCTTCTTCGGTCAATCGCACAACCTTGTTCTTACGACTGCCCTCGGCAAACTCCAACGTCGCAAGCCCTCGCGCCCTAAGCGTCTTGATCGCCGAATTGATGGTCTGTTTGCTGTAGAACCATTCACTCGTCAGCCGACTCACGGCAACGCTTCCGCCCGCTGCACTCGTGTCGACGAGCATCCAGTAGGCGCAGTCCGAAAGACCGCAGGTACGCGCGAACTCCGAATAGATACGGTAAAGCCCGTTAAGCATCCGGTCGAAATCGACCAGGCTAACTGCACTATTCATCTCTCCCACCATTCGATAGTCCGAGTTTTGACCAATTTATATCTCTACATTAGTCCGAGTTTTGACTATCGTCAATACGCTCGTTGTTTATGGTCGGCTCTACATAAGCATATCGACAAAAAAGACCGCCGGCGCGGGGGCGGCGCCGGCGGTTGCGAGAGAATATCAGTTGTTGGCCGTTAGGCAGCAACGGCCTCGTAGACCGTGGCGCCCGAGAAGCTATCGTGCAGGCTCTTGCCGCAGATCCACGGCAGCTCGACGACCTCGCAGACCGTGTTGACCAGCTCGGAGCAGTCAGTAAAGTGGCCCTTATCGTTGAGGGCCTCGCAATCCTGAACACGCCAATAGCCATCGGTGTGCGTGATGTAGTACTCGTGATCATTGATCGACACGAAAGCGCGCGTCTTGGAACGCAGCAGCTTCAGAAATCCTTCGAAGTCGGTCTCGACGACATCTCCAGCCTGGAACATGATGTTACCTCCTGGCCCGGCGCCACCATGGCGCGTTGATAAACGTTGGTGCTCCTTTAGTAAAACCTTTATCAGAGCTTATGCGCGCATCATTTAGGCAAGTGGTAAAAAACCGCAGGGTAGACGGGATAAAACGTTTAACCATCCCATTTGTTTGTCACATTCTGAAGGTACTTTTATGCAAACCTACTTTCCCAATTGGAATCTATCCTTTTAGCCGGGCAATTGACCGTCTATCGTTTGAGCCCGACGGGTATGAACGGGGCATCTACAACTGCGCCGCAAGGAGACACCATGGAGACTATCGAAGCACTCATTCACCGCCGCAGCTGCCGCAACTACAGCGATCGTCCCGTCGAGGCCGAAAAGCTTGCACGTATTATCGAAGCCGGCCAATATGCACCGAGCGGCATGGGCCGCCAGCCGGTGACGTTTGTCGCCGTCACCGACCCCGCGACCGTCGAGCGTCTCTCACAGCTCAACGCCCAGGTCATGGGCAGCAACGGCGACCCCTTCTACGGTGCCAAGACCGTTGTGGTGGTGCTGGTTGACCGCAGCGTGCCCACACATCTGGAAGACGGCTCGCTCGCCATGGGCAACCTGCTCAACGCTGCCTATGCGCTGGGCGTTGATTCGTGCTGGATTCATCGCGCCCACGAGGTTTTCGATTCGCCCGAGGGCCTGGAGCTACTGGCCAGTTGGGGTCTACCCGCCGACGGCAGCCTGCGCGGTGTCGGTCACTGCATTCTGGGCTATGCCGAGGACACGCTGCCCGAGCCCAAACCCCGCCGCGACAACGTGGTCTACGTAAGGTAATTAGTTCCGCCGTTCTACCGAACGGCGGGCTCGTTGACGCTGCGCGGGCCGCATTCACGCCAATCTGACGTTCAATTTCGAGGGCGCGACCAGAAGGTCAGCGCCCTCTCATTTCACGTCACCTTGGCGCAAATGCGGCTCGCTCGCTTTTGGCGACTGACATCGAATGAGCCACTGTCTTGGGCAGCTAAAAAAGCCCCGTCCCAAATTAGCTGCCCCACTCGCAACTTATCCCGCCGATGGAGTTATTGCCGTTTCGCTCGTCTGATTCGCATCGACGTCGTCGCCTTGCTTGTCTTCGTCCTTTTGCGCATCGGCGATGGTGGAGGCCGCCGCAACGATACCGCGCTGGGGCGCAACGCCCGTCTGGGTCTGTGCGCCCTCGACAACTTCTGTGCCTGCATGCGCGAGCTCGGGCGATTTAAACACTGCGTCCAAGTTGGCGCCACCGCCGGCGTAGCCAAGCGCAGCGAGTGCGATGACGATCACTGCAACGACGACCGCGATCGGAACATAACGATGCCAACCAGCCGGATTGAGTCCGCTGCGGCGAGCCGCCCCGCGGCTGATGTAACCGAGCGTTCCATCGTGCTTGAGCTTTGAGCCCACCACGCGTTTGCGGCCCCACAACGAGGACTCTGCCTGCATGGCCAAGCGGGCGCTTGCCGAAGGATAGCCGTATTTAGTGCGCTTGAACGAGCCGTCAAACCCCGAGGCGTGTTTGCCCCACGTCACCGATGTCGTGCGTCGGTTAACCGGCGCGGCGCTCCGCCTTCTGCGGCTCGGTTTTGAAGTCTCAGCCATATGCCCTCGCACGCCGTAACCAAATCGAAACAATAACGCTTTGGACTGTAGCACACGCGTCGCGCGCGGTCACGGGCGCCTCGCTCAGCGGTCATCGTCCTTCAGCAAGCGCCACAGCGTTGTACGGCTTATGCCCAGCACCTCCGCCGCACGGGTTCGGTTGCCGTGGAGATGGTCTACAACCAGATGCGCGATATCTCGCTCGGTATCGGCCAGCGGTCGCAGGATATACAGGTCACTTTCGAGCGTCGGGGCGCCAAAGGTTGCGGTCTTAATCACGTCCTCTTGGGCGAGCACTTCCTCCGCCACAGCGCGGTCCACCGTGCCCGTCCCCACCAATATATACAGTCGTTCCGAGACCTCGCGGAGCTGCAGATAATTGCGCGGCCAGCGGTAAGCATCGAGCGTCTTCGTCGCCGCGGCAGACAGCGTGGGCGCTGCCGTCCCAAATGCATCAGCGAGATATTCCAAATAGCGCGCAACCTTCGTCGACGCGGCCCCCTGCTCGGCGATTGCCGGCGCCACGCTCACCGCACAGGCGAAGCGCTCGGTCACAAAGGCGGCTTGATCACTTTCGCCGCCGCCCGGGATGTCATTCGCCGTCAGCACCACATGGCAGCGCGTCGCCAACGCGGTGTCGGCCATCGTGGAGACCAGCTCGCGGAGGCGCTGGGGGCCAACCGCGTTCCAGCCCTCAATGCAAAGGGTCAGCCCTGTTTGGAACAACGGCGATTCGGCGCTTTTGAGCACGTGGCGCCAACCGCGCTCGGTGAGCTCATCGAGCGCGACGGAAACAAAGGGCTGATCGGCAAAAGGACCGTCCAGATAGAGGCGCTTGGCGATCTCGACCTGACCCGCTCCCAGCTCGCCCTCGAGCATAAGGGGCACACCGCGCGCGTAGCTCTCGGCAACCGGTGCAGCCACCGCAGCGGCACCCTCAACGATGCCGTACGCGCTCGATTCGTAGCGGGCCTCAACTTCATCGGCGTTGAGCCACTCGATGCCCGCATGCGCCGCGGCACCGCGCACCTCGCGGACCACGACGACCCAAAGGCCCCCGCTCTCTTTGTCGGTGGGGCGAACGGTCAGGCTCAGGCGCGCACCCTCACGCCCCATAACCAGACGCGCGCCGTCTCCTATACGGCCGAGACGCTCAGCGACAAAAGCCGCCACATCCCGCTCAAGCGCCGCGTCATTCATGGTCGAGATCGCGACGTCCCCACGCGCATCGATTGTCAATGCCGAGGCCCCGGCAGCAGCTAGGGCCTCGGTCAAGATGTTCAGCCTGGCATCGCTATCCATGATTTGCCCCTGTCCGCGGCGACATGCAGCCGCCGCCGATCGCACGACCGAGTGTTTCAAAATTGAACGATATTGCTCACCAAACACTATAGGGCAGAAAGCGCCGTCCTGCGAGTATAGGTGTTGCCCCGCATCGCCATCCTGGCGGGGCGATAAGAGCTCTTCGGGACTTATAAACCTGCGGACAAGCCATACCCGCAAGAGCTCCTATCGCTCCACCGTGAGAATGCGCTCACCAGCACGCAGCACGCAAACAAGCTACTTCTCTACCAGATTCCCAGCACGTGCTGCATTCCCAAACTCATGCACGCAATGCCAATCCAGCAGCAAAAGCCCAGCGCGATGGGCTTACCGCCCTTTTTGACCAGCTCGACGATATCGGTATTAAAACCAATAGCCGCCATGGCCATCACAATAAAGAACTTCGACAGCTCCTTGATGGGCGCCGTAACGGACGCGGGAAGCTGAAGCACCGTGGTGATCACGCTCGCCAGCACAAAGAACAGCACAAACGTGGGAAACGCGCGTTTAAGGGAGAACGTGCTCTTAGCGTCACCGCCGGCCTTGCGCGCCAGATGCATCTGCCAGCATGCGAGAACCAACGTGATGGGAATAATGGCCAGCGTTCTGGTGAGCTTGACCACCGTGGCGCTCTCGAGCACATTGGCGCCGGGATGCATGCTGTCCCAAGCGCTCGCCGCAGCCGTTACGGACGAGGTGTCGTTGATGGCGGTACCGGCAAACAGGCCAAAGCCCTCGTTGGTCAGCCCGAGCATGCCGCCGAGCGTCGGAAACACGAGCGCCGCGATAACGTTAAACAGGAAGATGACCGAAATGGCCTGGGCAATCTCGCGATCGTCGGCATCGATGACGGGCGCGGTCGCAGCGATGGCCGAACCGCCGCAAATCGACGAACCCACACCTACAAGCGTCGCGATCTTGCCCGGCACGTTCATAACGCGGCAGAGCACAAAGGCGATGACAAGCGAGGTCGAGATCGTCGCCACGATAATCGGCAGCGACTGGGCGCCCTTGGACAGAATCTGGGAGAGGTTCATGCCAAAGCCAAGCAGGATAACCGCGTACTGCAAGACTTTTTTGGACGTATAGGTGACGCCGGCGGCGAGCTGTTCGCGACGATTCTTGGGAAAGACGAGCGCTAGGACCATGCCAAAGAGGATGGCGAATACCGGCCCACCGACCACCTCAATCTGTTTGCCGAGCAGCGTTGCGGGGATAGCGATGATCAGGCAGAACAAGACACCCTTCCAGCGCTCGCGTACGATATTTGCCAGGTGCATATGGGATTCCTTCTTTCTCTTTCACGTTTGCGACGGCTTATGATACGGCAACATTGAGCGCAGCCTTGCGCAAACACAGACTAAGATGCCGCAATAGTTCTCGGGCGACAGCCGAATTACCCACCGCGGAGAGCTGATTCGCGGCATAATTAACAACTGACATATGAGTTTGATAGAACAGTTGCGAGGCGCTATGGAAGAATCGATGCACGTCGGCGAGCAGGAAACGAGCCTACAGGACCAGTCCTACCACACCATTCGACGCAAAATCGTCTACCTGGACTACAAGCCGGGCGAAAAGCTGGGCGTCAAGCAACTTTGCGACGACCTGGATATGGGGCGCACGCCCGTGCGCGAGGCTTTGGTTCGCTTGGCGCAGGAAGGCCTGGTGCGCACCGTGCCCCAGAGCGGCACCTACGTCTCACCCATCAACCTCACCCTTGCCGAGAGTGCCTGTTACATCCGCGAGCATCTGGAAAAGCAGGTGATTGTGGAGTGCTGTGCGCGCGCCACGTCGGCCGGCATCGAGCAGCTCGACCGCGCCATCGTGCTGCAAGAAAAGGCCATGGCCGAAGAGGATCGCATCGGCTTCTTTTTGAGCGACAACCTCATGCATCACATGATTTTTAGCATCGCATGTCGCAGCACCGTGTGGTCGTGGCTCGAAGAGACCAATGCCGACCTGGAGCGCTTCCGCTGGCTGCGCGCCGCCACGCAAGTTCTCGACAATCAGGACATCGTGAACGAGCACAAGCAGATTCGCCGCGCTATCGCCGGTCGCGACCCCATCGAAGCGAGCTTTTTGGTTAGCAAGCACCTGCATATGATGTTCCGCAACCAGACCGAGGTTCTGGACCAGTTCCCCGAGTACTTCGAGACCAGCAAGCTCCGCTAACCTGCCAAAAAGGGACAGGTTCATTTTGGCGGGTTTTATCTGGTCAAATGCAAAAAAGGCCCGGCTCCGTCTTGATGCGGAGCCGGGCCTTAGTCGCTAGAACGGCGGAACCAACTACTCTACCGTGACGCTCTTGGCCAGGTTACGGGGCTGGTCGACGTCGCAGCCGCGCAGGATGGCGACCTCGCGGGCGAGCAGCTGCAGCGGGACACTCGCCGTGATGGGGCTGAACACGTCGCGGACTGCCGGCACGCGGATGATGCAGTCGGCAATCTTGTTGATCTCCTCGTCGCCCTCGGTGGCAACGACGATGACCTTGGCGCCGCGCGCCTTGCACTCCATAAGGTTCGACACGGTCTTGTCGTAGGTGGCACTCTTGGTGGCCACAGCGATGACAGGGAAGCCCGGGTCGATCAGGGCAATGGGGCCGTGCTTCATCTCACCGGCGGCGTAGGCCTCGGCGTGCAGGTAGCTGACCTCCTTGAGCTTGAGCGCACCCTCGTAGGAAATAGCGGCACCCATGCCGCGACCCACGAACAGCGCGGACTGCGCGTCCTTGCACAGCAGGGCGGCCTCATGCACGGCCTCGGTTTGGGTATCCAAAATCCACTGGATCTGCTCGGCCGTATCGGAAAGCTCGCGGAACAGCATGCGAGCCTGCTTGGTGGTCAAGCGGTACTTGACCTGCGCCAGCAGCAGGGCCAAAAGCGTGAGGCTCACGACCTGGCCGATAAAGCTCTTGGTCGAGGCGACCGCAATCTCCTTGTTGGCCTTAGTGTAGATGACGCCGTCGCTCTCACGCGCCACGGGGCTGCCCACCACGTTGGTGATGCCGAAGACCTTGGCACCCTTGATGCGCGCGTCTCGAATGGCAGCAAGGGTATCGGCCGTCTCGCCCGACTGGGACACGGCAACGACGAGCGTCGTCGGCGTGATGATGGGATTGCGATAACGGAACTCGCTGGCCGCCTCAACCTCGGTGGGGATGCGAGCCCAGCCCTCGATGAGATTCTTAGCAATGAGGCCAGCGTGATAGCTGGTGCCGCAAGCGATCACGTAGACGCGATCGATATCGTTGAGCTCCTCGAGCGAAAGGCCCAGTTCGTCGATGTCAAGCTCGCCGGCCGGCGTCATACGACCGACCAGCGTGTCGCGCACGACGCGCGGCTGCTCGTGGATTTCCTTGAGCATAAAGTCGGGATAACCGCCCTTTTCTGCCATGTCCAGGTCCCAGTCGATGTGGGTGACCTTGGGCTCGATAACGTTGCCAGCCTCGTCGGTGTACTCGACGCCTGCGGGCGTGAGCTTGGCAAACTGACCGTCCTCGAGCACCACGACATCGCGGGTGGCGTCGATGAGCGCGATGACATCGGAAGCAACATAGGAACCGGTTTCGCCCACGCCGACTACGATCGGGGAATCCTTGCGGGCCACGGCGATCACGCCGGGCTCGTCAGCGCACACGGCGGCCAGACCATAGGCACCGACCACGTGGGTGCAAGCCTCGCGCACGGAGGCCATCAGGTCGTGCGTCTCGACATAAGCCTCTTCGATCAGATGCGCGAAGACCTCGGTATCGGTCTCGCTCTTAAAGTGATGGCCGCGGCCCTCCAGCTCTTCGCGCAGCTCGGCGAAGTTCTCGATGATGCCGTTGTGGACGATGGCGATACGACCGTCGCAGCTGGTGTGGGGGTGAGCGTTAACGACGGAGGGCTTGCCGTGGGTGGCCCAACGGGTGTGGCCGATACCGCAGGTAGCGTCGCTGTCGATGTTGGAAAGCTCGCTCTCTAGGCCCGCGACCTTGCCCACGCGGCGGATGACGTCGAGGTGCGCCGCGGCGCCCTCGCCCACCTCGAGCGCGACGCCCGAGGAGTCATAGCCGCGATACTCCATACGCTTGAGGCCCGTGACCAGGATGTTCTTTGCAATATCAGAGCCGGTGTAGCCGACGATTCCGCACATAAGATAAATCCCTTCGTTCGCGTGACTGCAAGACGTCCACGCACAAGGGGCGCTGAGACGCATAACGTTCGAGTATTGTACTCACGCAGGCGCAAGCTGATATACCAGATGTGGTATCTCAACTTAGATACCACCCGATGCACACACGTCCAGCCGGTCCAAACCACCACAAAGGTGCCTGCCCCCTTCGTGGTGGTCGCGTTGGCAACAGCGTTTCCCCAGATAAAACCTGCCAAAATAAACCTATCCCTTTTTGGTAGGTTTGGGATGCTACAATCTGGCTTGTACTTGAAACGCATCAAAGGGGCCGCTATGGCAAAGGTAAAAATCAGCGACGTCGCGCGCGAGGCCGGGGTTTCGCTGGGCACGGTTTCCAACGCGCTCAACCACCCCGAAAAGCTACGCCCCGAGACCCTCAAGCTCATCAACGAGACCATCAATCGCCTTGGCTACCTGCCCAACCAAAGCGCTCGTCAGCTCGCGGGCGGCGCCACCAAGTCTTTTGGCCTGGTGCTCCCCCGTCTCGATCACGGCTTTTCGCTCCAAATCGCCAGCGGCGCCCACAACGAGGCCCGTAAGCACGGCTACGACCTGCTCATCGCCAACGCCGATAACGACGATATTCTCGAGGACCATTACCTGCGTTACTTTATGGGCACCCAAATGTCCGGCGTCATGGTTCAGCCCATGGCATCCCCCGATTGGCACCCCGCCATGGCCAAGATGCCCGTGCCGATCGTCCACCTGGACATCCATTGCTCCGAGCCCGGCTACTACGTAGCGGCCGATAACGAGGCCCAGGGGCGCATCATTGCCGAACTCGCCATCGCCCGCGGTGCACGCCATATCACCGTTGTGGGTAGAGCAGCATTTATGCAACTCACCCTGCGCGTCCTTGGCATTCATAAGGCGCTCGCCCTACACCCCGATATCAAGATCGAAGTCATCGACGCCGGCGAATGGAATACCGCCGCCGACGGCTACGGCATCGGCACCCAGATCGCCGAGCGCCCCGCGAACGAACGCCCCGATTTTGTCGTCGGCCTGACCGACGTGTTGGCCTCGGGCGTTATCTCGGCGCTGGTCGACAAGGGCATCTCTGTACCCGGGCAAGTACGCGTAGCAGGTTGCGATGGCAACCCGCTCGCTTGGAGCGGATCGGTCCCGCTCACTACGGTAGCGCCCCCGGGCTACGAGATTGGCCGCAAGGGTGTCCAACTGCTGATGGAGCAAATCGAGAACAAGGCCCCGGCAAAGACCAAGCATATCCGCGTCGGCTCTGCAGCGCGCACCGTCACCGCAGTCACCGCCGCCGAGGATATCAACCGCCAAGAACTGGTACGTCCGTTCCTGCTGGAACGCGCCAGCACCCAGGCAAGCAGCCAGACCGACGCCACGGCCATCAACCTCGGTGCGTATCTATAGCACGACCGCAAGTATGCTAAGTCGCCGCTCAAGCAAAAGAGGCCCGACCATTGCCGGACCCCTTTTGCTTGAGCGCAAACGTGAGCAATTGCTCGTTTCAACGCCGCAATTGTCTAGCGCACGGCCTTGACCGCCGCCGCCAGATCGAACAGCGTATCGAGCACGGCCTCGCAGCCATCCACCACGTCCTGCGGCAGCGGCACGATATCGGGAACGGCAAAGACATGACATCCGGCCGTAATGCCCGAGACGCAGCCGTTGCGCGAATCCTCGACCACGGCACATTCCTCGGGAGCAAAGCCCGCGCGCTCGCAGGCGAGCAAATACATCTCGGGGTCGGGCTTGCCGTGCACGACGTCCTCGCCACACGTTACCGTTTCAAACTTGTCAAAAAGACCGACCATCTTAAGGTTGCGCTCGGCCGTAACGAGGCGCGATGACGTCGCTAGACCCACGTGATAGCCCGCAGCCAGCAGCTCGTCTAGGCACTCGGCGGCGCCGGCCTTAAGCTCCAGCTCGGTCTTGACCATCTCGTCGCGAATCTCCTTGTGGCGGACATAGACCGCCTCGGTGGTTTCGTGGCTTCCGTAATGCTTATCGAGGATGTCCATAACATCGGGCAGCGTGCGACCGATAAACTGATGGATCAGCGCATCATCAATCGCGAGCCCCAGTTCAGCGGCGCCTGCCTTCCAGGCCCTAATCCCCAGGCGCTCGGTATCAACCAGCGTTCCATCCATGTCAAAAATAACAGCCTTGATCATATCGGTCCCCCATCGACTCTCGCTGTCGCGTTGCTGCAACTCTACCGCATTTGGCAACTTGTATATAACGTATATACCATATTGCACTTTCGTTACATAGATAGAAGTCTTATGGCAAGTAACGCATTAGGATTATAGTTTTCGACCGAGTACTCAACGATAAGGATCGTTTCATGATTTTAGACACCACGGCACCCGCAGAGGAGCTTCAAGACAAGCTATCGGCGCTCGAACAGCTGCTTTTGGCATACGGGCGCGTGGCTATCGGGTTTTCCGGTGGCGTCGACAGCAGCTTTTTGGCCGCCGTATGCGCCCGCATCATGCCTACCGATACCCTCCTCGTCCATCTCACTACGCCGCTCATCGGCACGCCCGAGCAGGCTTCGTTTGAGCAGTCCGTTGATGGGCAGGCCAATGAGGGGCCGCATTTTAAGCTCCCCGTGCTCAATCTTTCGGTGGATCAGCTGCAACTCCCCCAAGTAGCCTGCAACGATGCTAATCGCTGCTACCACTGCAAGCACGCCGGCTTTACCGCCATCGTCAACCACGCCAAGTCGCTCGGCTTTCCCACCGTCATCGATGGCAGCAATGCAAGCGATCGCGGTGACTACCGCCCCGGCATGCGTGCGGCAGAAGAGCTCGGCGTACGCTCACCCCTTATGGAGGTCGGCTTTACCAAGGACGAAGAGCGCGAGCTGCTGCGCGCATGGGGCTATCCCGTTTGGAACCTGCCGGCGGGAGCATGTCTTGCCACCCGCGTCCCCACGGGCGAGGAGCTTACGCGCGAGAAGGTCGATTTAATCCGCGCCTGCGAGGATTACCTGCACGATCTTGATCTGGCACAGGTACGCGCGCGCTTGGTCGGCGGCTGCATGCATATCGAGGCCGCACCCGCAGATGTCGCCAAGATTGCCACCCTCGGCGGTGCCGCCGTCGACGACAAGGGCAAGACCCCGCTGCCCGCCGTTATCGAGTCCGCGCTGCGCGAGCTGGGCTGCGACCATATCTCCCCCGAGGTCACCCCCTACATCCACGGCAACATGAATCAGTAACCTGCCAAAAGGGACAGGTTTATTTTGGCAGGTTTTACCTGGGGAAACGTCGCGAGGCAGTCGCCCCTCTAGCACCCATCCAGCTTCGAGAGACACTAAAGGGGCGACCCGGCTGCATCTACTTCTTCCGATATCGGCGATTGCGGCTCGTCGATGAACCCATTACCTCAATGAGTCCTTTATCTGCCATTTTTGGCAGATGGTAACGGACAGACGAAATTCTGACCCCCGATGCTACCGCTATTTCTCGCGCCGTCATATCCACTTCGGCGCTGAGAGCCTCCAGGATCCTATCCGCCGTCGAAGCTGACGATTCTCTGTTCATATCGATAATTTCAAACGTGTCTTTGCCGCATTTTGACAGGACATGTTTATCCACAAGGTCCCCGCAGATCAGGCGAATGTCATCCGAATCCCACTTCAGGGCCTCTCGTATTTTTTGAACATCGCATACGCACCCATGCTCCCGCATAAACATGAGCAGTGTTTCCTCGCGATCCGTCAACTCGGCGCCCACATGGCTCTGAATCCACGTGCGGTTTTCAGCAAGCTCCGCCCCGTGCCGGGAAAGCAGTACCGTAAACGAATCGGCCTTAACGATAAAATTCGGCCTGCCAAGCGAACGAGACTCCATCTCGCGAATCATAGCCGGGATACCAGATCCCTGGCTTTCCGCAACGGCCCCCTCGGCATGCTCTAACGGCGTCGCCCCCATTAGGCTCATGAGCTTTGGATTTCGACAGCGCGATTCCCCGTCTGCAAGATTGTCCACCGTCTTTCCGCCCCAAAGCCCACCGGGGTTTTTGATCTCTATTCTGTCTGGATAGATATCGACACTCACGGCCTGCCCCACAAACATGGGCGAATATTCTCGATGGATGCAGGCATTTGCCAAGGCCTCGCGCAAAACCTCCTGGGGAACTTCCCAATCCTCCCTTCTGCCAGCGCCTTGCACTATCGCCGCTTTGCGCAAGTTTCGTCCAATCGCGGCAAGGGCATCTTCGATGCAAGCCGGAATCGGGCCATCGCACAACTGGCGGTCAATAAACCGGGGTTGCCCGGGTGCAGATTTTTCCACATCGGAATGAACAGCAACATCGATCATCAGTTTGGGATAGAACTGCTGGGGGTAAATTCCCGCCGATAGAAGCCCTGCGAGCTTCACCGCACCATCCTTTGTAGTGATATTGAGTCTGACCAGCTGCTTTTCCAGCGTATCGGCCCCACGCAAAACGCGCGGGGTCTGCAGCCGGCGATTTGCGATAATAGACCGCACGACATCTGGATCCAAATCCTCGACCGTTGCCTCCGAAACCACCGTGCCGTCTGCATCGCTCGGAAGCAACGCACTCTGCAGCTCATATAGCTCAGCGGGTGACATCTTGATATCTTTATCATCCACGCGCTTGTAGCTACCGTTCTGCACGCCGTGCGCGCCGATATAGCAAGGCTTCGCTTTAAGCTCAAGTTCAAAGATGCGCACCAGAAGCACCTGGAGCCCGTCGACCTCGCCTCGATCAAGCTCGTACCGCGGCGCATGGGTCACCACTGCCGCTGAGCCTCCGTCTCCGATACCCGAAACAAACTGATCGCGCACCCTATCGATAGCAAAGTTAGCCGAAGGAACAAATCCTTCGGCTTCGTTCAGGCCCAAAATAATGAGCCCACCCGCAGTGTTCGCAAAAGCGCTCACTGTCTCCCATACGTCTGCGCTCAATTTATTCGTGCAGGCTTTAACTTCTACCGATGCGTCATCAGTACCCCGCCTGCGAAGGCGCTCAACGATAAGGCCAAGAGGTTCATCCAGCAGCATCGGCATTCCGTCTCTCTAAAACGATAGATTTATCTCTCTAAAGTATAGTATATCTCTCTAACTTTAGAGAGATAAGCACCTTATTTTAGAGAGACATTTAGAGAGATGTATCGAATTCGCTGTTAGATTACCCAATGTTATCTCTTTAACTGACTTTCTCTTTAGAGAGACATTTAGAGAGACGAGCGCAACCTCTCTAATCATGGGCTCCACTCTTTAAAGCGCACACATTCCAACCGTACTCTAAGTTGCGGTGAAATAGTCCCCGTTTTGCGGCCTATCGGGCCAAAACAGGAACTATTCCACCGCAACTCCGTTTGGCGAGCATGAACCCGCAGACCTGCTAAAAAGGGACAGGTTGATTTTGGTAGGTTTTATCTGGGGAAACGCAAACAGGGCCGCGACACCTATATGGCGTCGCGGCCCTTTTCCTTGGAGAAGGATCGATTGATTGAACGGGACGACCGTTCTAATCTTCGAGTCCGCTATTGATGAGCTCCGCAATCTCAACGGGATCGGTGCTCGCACGCACTTTGTCACGGAAGCCTGCGTCCATCAGCATCACGGCGGCTTTGGAGAGCAGGCGCAGATGCGTGGTTCCAGCCTCGCCGGCGGGCACGTACAGCGCGAGCGCAACATCGACGGGCACCCCATCGAAGCTCGGCCATTCAACGGGCTCGACCAGCTTAAGCACGGCAACGCCCGGCGTGTGAATCGCGTCGCTTTTGGCATGCGGAACGGCAAAACCGGCGACAAGGCCGGTCTCGGCCTCGTTCTCGCGAGCGATAAAGGCAGCCTCGACAGCAGAAGCATCATCGGCAAAGCCAAGCTCAACAGCCTGCTCAGACAGATAATGCAACGCGCCCTCGCGCGAGGCGGCGGTATACCCGATCGTCACTTGGTTGGCAGATACAAATCCCATGGAAACCTTCTTTACAACACGGACCTGACCGCAGCTTCGATGCCGTCGGCGTCCAAACCGTACTTGTGCAGCAAATCGACCGCAGGGCCGGACTCGCCGTACACATCGTGCACGCCGACGCGACGCATCGGCACTGGATGCTGCTCCGCGAGCACCGAGGCAACGGCCTCGCCAAGACCGCCGATAATCGAATGCTCCTCGGCAGTGACCACGCGACCGGTCTTCTTGGCGCTGGCAACCACCAGGCGCTCATCGAGCGGCTTGATCGTGTGCATGTTGATGACCTCGGCATCGATGCCATCGGCAGCGAGCGTCTCGGCAGCCTCAAGCGCCTCGGCGACCATAAGGCCACAAGCGATGATGGTCACATCGGACCCCTCGCGCACGACCACGCCGCGACCAATCTTGAACTCATAGTCCTCGTGATCGTTGATGACCGGTGTTGCCAGGCGGCCGAAGCGCATGTAGACCGGGCCCTCAAACTCATAGGCGGCGCGCACACAGGCGCGAGCCTCGACGTCGTCGGCGGGAACGACCACCGTCATACCCGGAATCGTGCGCATGAGTGCGATATCCTCGCAGCACTGATGCGTAGCGCCGTCCTCGCCCACCGAAATGCCGGCATGGGTGGCGCCAATCTTGACGTTGAGATGCGGGTAGCCAATGGAATTGCGGACCTGCTCGTAGGCGCGACCGGCGGCAAACATCGCAAAGGTGCTCGCAAAGGCGACGTGACCCGTGGTCGCAATACCGGCGGCAAGACCCATCAGGTTGCTCTCGGCGATACCGGCGTCGTAGAAGCGCTCAGGGCGAGCGGCCTTAAACTTACCGGTCTGCGTAGCGGCGGCCAGGTCGGCATCGAGCACTACAAAGTCATCGTGCTCATTGCCCAGCCCGACGAGCGCCTCGCCGTAGCTTGCGCGCGTGGCGATTTTTTTGACCTCTGCCATTAGAGCTCCTCTCCTGCTGCCACGAGCTCGGCCATAGCCTGCTCAAACTGCTCGTCATTGGGCGCCTTGCCATGCCAGCCCACCTGGTTTTCCATAAAGGAGACGCCTTTGCCCTTCACCGTCTCGGCGATGATAGCGACGGGCGTGCCGGTCACCTCGCGAGCCTCGGCGAAAGCCGCCTCAATCTGCGCCATGTCGTTGCCATCGGCCAGCTCGATCACATGCCACTTAAAGGCGCGGAACTTGTCAGCGAGCGGCATGGCCGAGTTGACCTCATCGATCGTGCCGTCAATCTGCAGGCCGTTGTGGTCGACGACGGCAACAAGATTGTCGAGCGCATGGTTGCCGGCAAACATGGCCGCCTCCCACACCTGACCCTCCTCGCACTCGCCGTCGCCCAGCAGCGTGTAGACACGGTAGCTGTCGCCCCAGTGCTTTGCGGCGAGCGCCATTCCAACCGCGGCGGAGATACCCTGACCGAGCGATCCGGTAGACATGTCGACGCCCGGCGTGTCATTCATATTGGGATGGCCCTGCAGGCGGCTGCCGATATGACGGAGCGTCTCGAGCTCCTCCTTGGGAAAGAATCCGCGTTCGGCGAGCACGGCATAGAGTGCCGGAGCGCAATGTCCCTTGGAGAGCACAAAGCGATCGCGCTCGGCGCGGCTCGGATTCGCCGGGTCGACATCCATTTCCTCAAAGTAGAGGTAGGTCATAATGTCGGCGGCGCCAAGCGATCCGCCCGGATGCCCCGACTTGGCGGCGTGGACGCCCGTGACAATACCGCGGCGAACCTCATTGGCAATCTTGGCCAGTTCCTGATCGGTCATGGAGTTTCCTCTCTTGAGCACGCCGGCCCGGCATAACAAATGCTGGGCCGGCAGAACCATCGTTACTGTGCCTCGACGACCTTTTTCCAGTCAGCCTCGAACGAGGCAAGGCCCTGGTCGGTCAGCGGGTGATGCAGGCATTTCTTAAGAGCGGCCATGGGGACGGTCGCGATATCGGCACCGAGCAGCGCCGCCTGGGTCACGTGATTGGGCGTGCGGACAGATGCGGTGATGATCTCGACGGTGTCGTCGACGTTCTTGCCAGTCCAGTCATAGTTCTTGATGCAGGTCACGACATTGTCGAGCTGCGAGATACCGTCCTCGGCGATGTCGTCGAAGCGTCCCACAAACGGGCTGATGTAGCGGGCACCGGCGTTGGCGGCCATGAGGGCCTGCGTCGGCGAGAAGACAAGCGTCATGTTGACGCGCACGCCTGCATCGGCCAGCACGCGGCAGGCGGCGAGGCCGGCCTCGCACACGGGAAGCTTAACCACGATGTTGGGAGCCAGAGCGGCAAGGCGCTTGCCCTCCTCGATCATGCCCTCGGCAGTAGTCGCGGTGGACTCGGCGGACACGGGCAGGCCCTCGCAAAGCTCGGCGATCTTGAGCATGTGGGGTTCAAAGTCTGCAAGCTTGCCGCCGGTCTTGGCGTACAGGGACGGGTTGGTGGTTACGCCGGCAAGGCAGCCCCAGCTCTTGGCCTCGGCGATCTCGTCAAGGTTGGCGGTATCGATAAAGAACTTCATGGTGCAAACTCCTTCGGAGGAATCCAAAACTCAAAAGAAAGGACAAAGGGGATGCCCCTTTGTCCTATGTGCCGGGCCTGCAGCTGGGACATGCCCCAGGCCCGGCGTCGTGTAGGAAAAACTACTTAGTCCTCGAGAGCCTTCTCGATGCGGCTCGTGACGCCCTTGAGGTTAAGACCGACGACGTACTGCTTGATCGGGCGCTTGATGTGCTCAATCACAAAGCGCTTGCCGTCGATGTCCTGGGCAGCGAGGTTGCGATAGAGCTTCTCGACCTGCTCCTTGACCTCGGGATCGTTAAAGGCGTAGTGGCCGGAGACATCCAGAATCTTCAGGCTGAGCTCGTCGTCGGCCAGAATGTCGTCAACCTGCAGGTTAACGTCGTCGCCGGTCATCCACTTGCGCCAACGCTCGGTCTTGATAGCCTTGACCAGCAGCGTGTGATACAGGTCGGAGGGATCGTCGCACAGGCCGTTGTCGACCAGAATCTGCTCGGTAGCGCAGAGCTTGAGGTAGGCGCGGGTCTCCTCGGTGCCGTACTGAGGGGCGACATTGGAGGCCGTCACGTGAGCCGGGATGTGCTCGAGCAGCGTTGCGTCATCCAGATAGTCGGCGTTGTGCTCCTTCAGGCCCACGCCGTAGCGTTTTGCCATGTCGGCGAGCTCGCGGGCGTTCTTAAAGTTGTAATGGCCGACCTGCTCGGTCCAACGGGTAAGCGTGCCGGTCTGACCGACGATAAAGGTGGGCATGGGGCAGCCGCGCTTCTCGAGCTCGGGCTGCAGCTGAGAAATGAACTCCTCGTACTTATCGGTAGAGGTCAAGCCGCCATTGGTCTCCTCGGTACCGACCTCATAGGCGACCTCGGGCAGGTTATGCTCGCGACGATACTGCTCAAGGTAGTCGATAAGATCGATCGTGCGGCGAAGAACCACGTCGAGCGGAATAACCTTGCCGATCTGATAGGGGTCCTTGGTGGGGTCGACCATCAGCAGGTCAAAGCCTGCCTCCATGTCGGCGACGAAGGACTTGCGGGCGAGCTCCATGGCCTCGTCCTCGGGCAGGTGGGCGTTACGCTCCTCGTCGCGCTGCCACGGACCGCCGTGATCGCGGCACAGGTAGTACGGGCCGGTGTAACCCACCTCGTCGGCAACCTTCTTGATGTCGGCGGCAAAGCGCGTCTGGTCCCAACCGTTGACGTAGCCGGCGCCCATCTCGTCCATATCGACCTGGTTGCGGCTGGCGATAAACATGGGCGGGAAATCCTCGTCCTTGGCAAGCTCGAACACGGCCTGAATCAGGTTGGGGCTCATGGGGCCAATGCCGACCATGGTTGCGTGATCGCCGCTATCCTGCAGCTTGAGCATGCCCTGAACGGCCTGGCGGATGGTGAGGTTGGACATTTTGTTCTCCTTCTCCAGAGGATTTTTGACAAAAGTTCCCTGGGACCCAGATGTGGGCCCTATCAGTACGGATGGATTTTGTTGTGTAGGGGCGGTTGTGCGGAGTCAAATCCATCCCTCCGCACAACCGGAGTCCTTAAAGGTTTACTTGGCCTGCTTATCGAGCGTGGGCTTCATGGCAATCAGGATTGCAGCGGCGACCACGGAGCCAATCACGATGTCCAGGCAGAACAGCGCGACGTTGTTGGTGGCAAGGGCGACGATAAAGCCACCGTGTGGGACGTAGCAGTCGATACCCTGGAAGGCGGCGAGTGCCGCACCCACGGCAGAGCCGATGCAGATGCCGGGCAGGGTGTGGCCAAGGTCCTTGACCGCGAAGGGGATAGCGCCCTCGGTGATGCCGATGCAGCCCATGAACAGTGCGGAGATACCCATCTGACGATCGGCGTCATCGAACTTATTCTTGGCGATGAGCGCAGCGAGGCCACAGGCGATCGGGGGAATGGCGACGGCGACGCGGAACATACCGTTAGGGCCGTAGATGCCGGAGGCCATGATGGCCATAGTAAAGGTCGAAGCGGTCTTGTTGATGGGGCCACCCATATCGAAGGCGGTCATAACACCAATGACCAGGCCCAGGACGACGGCGGAGCCGCCCTGCAGGCTACCGAGCACGCTGGTGAGCCAATCCATCACAAAGCCAAGCGGCGTGGCCAGGATGTAGATGTAGGCCATACCCAGGACGAGCGAGGTCAGAATCGGGATGATCAGGATCGGCATGATGGTCTGGATGGTGTTGTTGACCTTCCAGGTCTTCATCCAGCGGACAAAGTAACCGCAGATGACAGCCATGATCATGGCGCCCAAGAAGCCGGTCGAAACGCTGTTGCCACTCGGGGTGACGACGGCGTTGTTGACCAAGTAGCCCAGGACGAAGCCAGGGGCAAGCGCGGGCTTACCGGCCATCGAGTAGGCGATGTATGCCGCAAGCACCGGAATCATCATAGAGATGCCGGCCATGCCGATGGTGTTAAGGCTCACCATCAACGGGTTGGTGACCTCCATACCGCTAGCACCAGCAGTACCGGATGCCAACGAGAAGGCGAGGAACACGCCACCGATAACGACAATGGGGATAAAATAGGAAACGCCGGTATTGAATGCATTGAGCAGCGTCTTGCCAGGATCGGCAAAGATAGACTGCTTGGACGCCGGTGTCGGGGCCTGCGGGGCAGCGGAGACGGCCTTCTTCTCTGCCTTGGCCTCGGCCTTGGGCGCGTCAACGGCGCCACCCGTCGCCTTGATAATCTCAACAGCCTGGTCGATGATCTTGACCGGATCGGCGATCACGTCGGAAGTACCGACCTTGAGGAACTTGCCCTCGGCCATCTTCTGCTCAAAACGGTCCTCGTTCTCGACACCCACGTCGACGGACTCCAGGACTAGGTCGGCGGAGTCCACGTCTTCCTGCGTGAGCTCATTCTCGATACCCAGGCCACCCTGAGCCTCGACCTTGCACTCGATGCCACGGGCGGCGCATTCATCCTGAATCGCCTTCTGGGCCATATACGTGTGGGCGATACCCACGGTACAGGCGGCAACGCCTACGATCTTCATTGCTTCCCTCTTTTCATAGAGTTGCGTGCGCAAGACACCGTTTGCGGAGGCCTCCGGAGCATCCCCTGCCGTTTGGACTTGCTGTCTTTTCGACAAGACCAATATATGGTGCTGGCATTGATAAAACCAGCTCAATTCGGTAAACGCGCAGGTCAGGGCATTAGTTATGCGATTTAGTTATGCGTTTAACCAAAAATGAATCCTGCGATTTTACCCTCGATTTCAAAAGTCAAGAAGTATTTGATTTTCTCGGTAGACGGCAGATGCGCATGCCGGTCACAAATTTCGACCCCACCCGTATACCGCATTTGTTGCATACTCATATGAAAGGAAAAAGTCGCTCACCGAAGCGCATCCCTCACCAAGACTCAAAGTCATCATGTTGGAAAATGCTCATCTGTCGGAAGGAGTCGCTGTGGCAAAACAGCGCGTTACGATCGCAGACGTCGCTCGAGAGGCGGGAACCTCGACGGCAAGCGTCTCGTATTACCTCAACGACAAACGTGAAAAGCTTAGCGAGAAGACGCAGTCAAAGATTGCGCGCGTCATCAAGGAACTCGGATACGTTCCCAACGCCCAAGCGCAAACGCTCACCGGCAAGCAGACCCACGTCACCGCCATCATCATTTTGGATAACACCAACAAGTGGGCGGGCCTCGTCCTCAACGGCATGGAACAAGTCATGCTCCCCGCGGGCTACCAGACGGTCGTTTGCACCAGCAATTTCGACCCCGAGACCGAGCTCATATATGTCGACAAAATGCTCTCGCTGGGCGTCGATGGTTTTATCATCCAGCCCACGGCAAATTTCAAGGCCGTCCACGACCGCATCAAGCGCGCCGGCAAGCCCGTCGTCTTTTTTGACGCGGCCATCTACAGCCCAGGCACCAGCTGGATCAAAACCAACCTCTACGACGGCGTATACAATGCCACGCAGGCGCTTCTCGATGACGGCTACGAGGACTTTTTCTCCATTGCCGCCAATATGACCGAAATGCGCACCCGCATGGAACGTTTTCAGGGATATGCCGAGGCATTGGCCGCGAATGGGCAGCTCTACAAAGCCATTCCCATCGATCACAACAAGCCGTCAATCAGTGAGCTCACCGAATACTTTAAATACAAGCTCAACCCCGCCAAGCGAACCCTTATCTTCGTGCAAAATCAGTGGGCACTCCCCCGTGTCTACAAGGCCCTCCAGCCCATGGCCCATCTACTTCCGAAGCAAATCGGCCTTTTGGGACTCAACTGCGAAGACTGGACCAACCTCACCACGCCGACCGTCTCCACGATCATCGAGCCCGTTGACCAGGAAGGTCGCGAAGCAGCCGAGATGCTGCTCGCCCTACTTGATGGCAGCAGTACGCCCGGTGATCAGCGCATTCTCGAATGCAAACTCAATTGGCTCGGTTCCACCTCGATCTAGCCATACGTCAAATATGAGGCAAATGAATCCGTAGCGTCTATCCCAAATCTTAAGTATTTGTTCGATAGAACGGCCCCTGCCGGCTCCTGCTAGACTGGTAGATTCCCAACCGTCCATCCAGGAGCCGCAATGTCGCGCAAGTCCGCCTACAAGCAAGTACTTTCCATCGGCACCGCCGTGGTGCTGGGGTTTGCGTTGTTCACAGGGTCGCTCGACGGAGCGCCCAAGTTGTTGTCGCCGCAAAGCGATGAGCAGGCGACGGCTCTGGCCGAAAGACAAAACGAGAGTCCCAGCCGCACCGACGACGAGGCAGACCTGGTTGCCCGGCTCGAATCGGGAACAGCAAGCTCCGAGGACTCCGGCGATGGCTCCGAATCCACCGCGACCAACACCAACGGCAACGTTGCCTCCGCGGACAGTGCCGCCACCCCCATCGACGAAGTGGAAAACCCAGATCTCAACCGCGCCCGCGGCGTATATCTCAGCAGCATTCCAGACTACGCCGGCAATCCCTACGTCGCCCTTCGCGCCGACAGCACGCACCCGCTCGGCATGCCGTCATTCACACTCGATGAATACGAACGCGCTGCAGAAGAGGGCTGCTTTAAGAAATTCTCCAAGCTCGACAGTATGGGCCGCACTCGCAAAGCGCTCGCCTGCGTGGGCCCCGACTCGCTCGGTCAAGGCAAGCGCGGCGATATCTCGCGCATCCATCCCGCCGGATGGCATCAGCAGCGCTACGACTTTATTCCGGGCCAGAGCCTCTACAACCGCTGCCACCTCATCGCCTGGTCGCTCTGCGGCGAAAACGCCAATCGCAAGAACCTCCTCACCGGCACGCGTTATCTCAACGAGACGGGCATGCTGCCGTTTGAAGAGCAGATCCTCGACTACATCCACGACACGGGCAACCATGTGCTCTACCGCGTCACGCCCATGTACAACGAAGAGGAACTCGTCTGTCGCGGCGTTCGTCTGGAAGCACAATCGATTGAGGACCATGGCAAGACCCTGTGCTTCCACGTGTACTGCTACAACCTGCAGCCGCACGTGCAGATCGACTACGCCACCGGCCGCAACCAGGCATCCGGAGACTAGTGGCGACCACGCCGCCCGTAACCCAAAAAATGATCCGTTTTCCTCCGTCCCCAAGGAATCAAATAAGGCCGCCCCGGTTACCCTGAACTGCCTCCCATTTCTTGGACATGAGAAATGGGAGGCTTTTTATGCGAGTCGACTTGA
>CATZMG010000017.1 GCA_958421655.1 uncultured Collinsella sp. | reverse complement strand
GCCGCAATACGGGCAGATCACTTTATGCTTCTCCATGACACCCTCCTTCCTTTCTCTGCTACCGAATACTCGGTACTTATTTGACAATCATTGGGCCTGTATGGCCGCCCGCCTACGCCTCGTTTTCGATGGTGGCGCGGGCACGCTCGGCAGTCAGCTCCGCCAGGCGCTCCTCGTCTACCAGGGTGAGGCCCTTGGTCGGGCACGCCTCGGCACACGCTGGACCGCCGGGACGGTCCACGCACAGGTCGCACTTGAGCACGAAGCTCTTGGTCTGCGAACCCACGCGAACGTCGCCCATCAAGACGGGGACCTGCGTGGTCGCCACGCTCACGGCGCCAAAAGGGCATGCCATGACGCAGCTCTTGCAGCCGATGCAGTTGTCCTCGTTGACGCCGATGCGATGGTTCTTTGGATCAAAGAACAAGGCGCCCGTAGGACAGGCCTTCGCGCACGGGGCATCCTCGCAGTGATGGCAAGCCACCGGTGCGGAGATCTCGTACGTACGCGTCACGCGCAGGCGCGGCGCGGCGATGTTACCGGGGATGTCGTGCGCCTCGATACACGCCGCCATGCAGGTTTGACACCCAATGCAGCGCGAAGAATCGGCTACGACTCGCTTATTACCCATGTTGTTCACTCCCTCCTGAATCCCTTGTCGGAGAGACCCTGTCGACATTGACCCAAGCCGCCCGTGGCCTGGCATCGACGTATCGAATGCATGCGGCGAAACATGCACTCGGTAGAGTTTCTCCAACGATATACAGGTTAAATATACGCAGTTGCAGGGGGCAAACTTGAGCATAGGCCCTGCAATACGAGTGTATTGCAGGGGTTTGGGCTGGTTGGGATTATTCTCTGGAAGCTATAAAGGCAAGTGTATTACACGCGTACGCCCAAGAAAGATTTCACGCTCATTTCTGAAGGATGTAGTACGTTTGTAATATCGTTTACACTCAATTACTCTAGTGCAATAAAGTAGTGGTTGTAAGATTGGCTATTATTAGCCGTTGCTGTATATGACTATTCATATTGCACGCTCATTAAGGGAGGCCAGTGATGTCATCGACTCAAAAACGAGCCATCCTGCAGGTGCGCATTCGCGAGGAAGACAAGCAACATGCCGAGCGTCTCTACGACGCCATGGGCACATCGCTCGCCGAGGCCGTCCGTCTTTTTGTCGCGCAGAGCATTTTGATGCGCAAGCTTCCCTTTCAGCCGGTCGCCGTGCGCTCAAAGGACGGCACCGCCGCCTATGGATCGCTCAAAGCATATGGGGACCCCAATCGCCGCTCCGAGGAGCGTAACGCCTGGATTGAGTACCTTGCTACAGAAAGCGACGATTCGATTTTGGGTCCCGAGGAAGTAGATATCCATGAGTAGCACCATCATCGACGAGACCGTCATCCTACGCTACCTGCTTGACGACGACGAGGTCCTGTCACCGCGCGCCGCCAAGGTCATCGCCACGCGCACCGCTCGCGTCTACCCCGAAATCATCACGCACGTCGTGGTCACGCTACGCGACGTCTATAAGGTTCCCCGCGTTGAGATTGCTGCGGCCATGAAAAGGCTGCTCGATGACGTCATGGTCGACGAGCCCACCGTTGTCGCCCTTGCCGTCAAACTCTTTGGCAAAACGCATATGGACTTTAGCGACTGCCTCCTCGCAGCCCGAACCGCCATCTACAACGATGATGTCGTGAGCTTTGGCAAGCCCATCATCCAGGGCATGATCGACTACCGCCGCAAGCGCCAAACCGCAGCCGAAGCCCACAACCGCAGCACCGACTCCACCATCGACAAGCTCCGCCACCAACCCCGCCACTAGCCCCATTCCCCCCCTAAGTTGCGGTGAAATAGTTCCTGGATTTAGGCTCATTCGAGCTTTTCAGGAACTATTTCACCGCAACTTTCTGTAAGGGTTTTGATTAGTGCCGCCGAGGGACACTAATCAACCGTTTGCCGATATGTTTGGCTCTGATTCATGACTCTGACCTGCCCCGTCAAGCTTTTGGTCAGTTCATGGCAAGGTCTGGCGGACCAAATATGGGTTAGCGTAGTGTCATTCACTCCCCCTCAAGACCATGGGGTCGAAAATGAGTCATGATAAACGCTGTTCCAAACCGCAAGTAGAGCTGTTCTTCCGGTTATTCGAGGCCCATCATGGCGGGCACCTGTTTGTGGCTACCAAAAAATGGGATGAACGCTGTGCCTACGCGCTCATGCAAAAAGAGATGATTATTCGACTCTACAACCATGTCTACGCTGATTCCGCGTATTGGAATGACCTCGGCGTCGAAGATCGCATCTTTCAATTGGCATCCGCTATTGCGGTCGTTGAACCGGATGCCGTGTTTTGTGGAGCAACGGCGGCACTGCTCTATGGCATCGGTTCTGCATATTCGCTTCTCGACAAGGTGCAAGTGCTGCTGCCGCGTTCCACCAGACGCGATATGTACGAATTCGTTGAATACCGACGCTGGCGGCCGGGCGACGTATGGCAGCTCGGCCCGTTTACGTTAACGGATCCATATCGCACGGTGGTCGACATCGCCCGAACGAGCGCTTTCCGATATGCACTAGGCTATGTCGACGGGTTGGCTCGTGAGTACGGTGTCGAGCGTGAAGAATTGCGTGCATATGCACAAGCGAACTGCCGCGGACTGCATGGCATCGCACGCGCATTTGACGTTTTTGAACATATGGATGGCAGATCGGATAACGGTGGAGAATCCGAAGCACGGGCGGCAATGATTCTGGCGGGAGTTGCCACACCCGAACTTCAGGTTGAAATCACTCGACCGGGAAACGCCGGCTATTATTTGGCAGATTACGGCTGGCAGATGCCAAACGGCTCTTGGATGCTGGCTGAGCTGCATGGACTAGGCAAGTTCGAGGACGAGTCCCAAAATGATCCGGAACATATTGCGGCAAAAACCTATCGAGCTGCCCTCATGCGCGACGCGAACCTGCGTGCCATGGGCCACAACGTCATTCATTTCAAGCTCTCAGACACCTACGATGTCAAAACATTCGGCTCCATGATGCGCGGCTACGGTATACCAACCACAAAACCCTACGCAGACTCCTGACCGGCTGCCCTCATCTTCTCGATAACAGAACCCATCATCGACCCACCCCGCTCGGCCTCAATAAGTTGCGGTGAAATAGTTCCTGGATTACAGCTTTTGCGGCTAATCCAGGAACTATTTCACCGCAACTTAGGAGGGGATGTGGGGTCCCGACATGTATATGAAAATGGCTCTGGTTCCAAAAGGAATCAGAGCCATTCATCTATCTTATGGAGCGGGCGACGGGAATCGAACCCGCGTCATCAGCTTGGAAGGCTGGGGTTCTACCATTGAACTACGCCCGCAAGATATGGTCGGGACGACAGGATTTGAACCTGCGACATCCTGCTCCCAAAGCAGGCGCGCTACCAAACTGCGCCACGTCCCGAAGGTGTTGAGCAGCTAAGGTCTAAACCTTGCGTGTCCCAAAGCGAAGGAAATTATAGGGGAGACTTCGCGCCTGTGCAAGCGACGATACCCTAGCTCCTCGAATGTGCGACAAACTGGCTATGGGCCAGGCCGATCACAAACGCCACCACGGCGACTGGCGCCCACGCGGCACCGATATCCGCCAGGGGCAATGCATCGAACGGCAGCCACGCGCCCGCAAAGAACGCGTCGCGAACCGAGGTGATCACACTCTGCACGGCAACCACGCCGCCGACCCAGACCCAAACCTGCGGATGCGCATCGCAAAAACCATGCACCAGGCCCATGAGCACCAGCACGATGGCGACAGGATACAGGGCGTTGAGCATGGGCACCGAGAACATGAGGATCATGTCGAGGCCCACGTTGGAGAGCACGCACGAAAACGCCGCGAACACAAAGGCGAGGATCGAAAAGGGGCGGCGCATGGCCTCCTCGGAGGCCTCCGCTCCCCCTTTAACCACATACGTCTCGCAGAAGTAGCGTGAGCAGCAGCTGATGAGACCGATGCACACGTTCATGCAGGCGAGGAAAAAGATCGCAAAGACCACGACCGTGCCGGCAAGGCCAAAGTGCATGGAGGCCGAACGGGCGAGGATGGCAGCACCGTTAGTGGCATCGGGCATCACGGTGCTGAGCTGCGTGCCGGCAAGCGCCAGGCCGCAGTAGATGATGGTCATGAGCACGCCGGCAATCACGCCGGAACGCGAAATCTCGAAGGCCACGCGCTTGTCATCGGTAACGCCCAGCTCGTGGATGGTCTCGGCGATGATAATGCCAAAGGCGAGCGACGCAAGCAGGTCCATGGTCTGGTAGCCGGTCAAAAAGCCCTGCACGGCGGCGCCCGCATCGTAGGGAGCCTGAGGCGCGGCAGCCGGTCCCAGCGGCGAGATCACGGCAGCACCCACGACCAGCACGATGAGCGCAATGAGCGCGGGTCCCGTAATGCGGCCGAGCACGCGCGTGATGACGCCCGGGCGCAGCGTAAGCGCAAACGCGACTACGAAGAACCCGATGGCAAACACCAGGCGAGCCGTGCCGAGCGAAACGCCCTCGGGCAGCATCGGCACCAGCATCTCGAAGGCCGTAGAGCTTGTGCGCGGAATAGCCAGACACGGGCCGATGGCCAGATACACCGCCGCGACAAAGAACTCACCAAACTTGGGGTGCACGCGGCCGGCAAGCTCGCGCGCCGTTCCGGCAAGCGCCACAGCGATAAAGCCCATGACAGGCAGGCCGATGGCGGCAATCAGAAAGCCGAGCATGGCGACCGGCGTGGCAGAGCCTGCCTGCAGCGCCAGCAGCGGCGGAATAATGAGGTTGCCGGCGCCAAAGAGCATCGAGAACAGGGCGATGCCGACGGTGACGACGTGGTCGGAGCGCAGACCGCGCGGGGCGGATGAAGCCATGGGTCCACCTTTCGGGTTGAAATAAAAGCGGGACGGGCAAAAGGCCCGTCCCGCAAGTATATACGCTCTAGCAGCTTTAGCAGGCTAAATCGCACAGAGCATCGATAGCCGTGTCGACTTCTTCGGTCGTGTTGAAATACCCAAACGAAAAGCGGACGACGCCCTGGCGCTCGGTCCCCAGCGCACGGTGCATGAGCGGGGCGCAATGGGCACCGGGGCGCGTCGCAATCCCCCACCCTTGCATGAGCGCGTCCGAGATCTCGGCAGAGTCGATATCACCCACGTTGAGCGACACGATCGCCGAGCGCGCGGGTTGGTCAAACGCACCGTAAAGCGCAATGCCGGGTATTTCGCGAACGCCGGCGAGGAAACGCTCAGCAAGCGCGCGCTCACGCGCCGCAATCGCCTCGACCCCACCCTGGGCCTCGATAAAGTCGAGACCAGCGGAAAGGCCCGCGATGCCATGGCCGTTGAGCGTGCCCGCCTCAAGGCGCGTGGGCCACTCAAGCGGCTGCAGTGGGTCGAAGCTGTGCACGCCCGTGCCGCCCATGGCCCACGGAGCCACGTCAATGCCCTCTGCCACGGCCAGGCCGCCGGTGCCCTGCGGGCCCATGAGCCCCTTGTGGCCGGTAAAGCACACAACATCGAGCCCCATGGCCTGCATATCGATATGCGCCGTGCCGGCAGACTGCGAGGCATCGACGATCACCAGCGCACCTGCCGTATGGGCCATGGCAGCCACGCGTGCAACGTCGACCGCGTTACCGGTCACATTGGAGGCGTGCGCCACCACCACGGCACGCGTACCGGGCGTGACCAGCCGCTCGAGCTCATCGTAGTCGAGCGCGCCGTTTGCGTCGCAGCCCGCATGCTCAACGGTCACGCCCTGCTCTGCCGCCAGGCGGTTGAGCGGACGTAGCACCGAGTTGTGCTCGAGCACCGTTGTGACCACACGGTCGCCGGGGCGCACCACGCCATTGATGGCGGTGTTGAGCGCCGCCGTGGAGTTGGGCGTAAAACAAACATGGTCAGCACGCGGGCAGCCCAGCAAGCGCGCAAGCTTGGCGCGACAGCCGTGGATGGTACGAGCGGCATCGAGGGCACCCGACGTAGCGCCGCGCCCGGCATTGCCGAGCGAGCACATCGCCTGCGTCACGGCATCGATGACCGTCTGCGGCTTGTGCATGGTCGTCGCCGCGTTATCCAGATAGATCATCGCACGACCTCCCACATATCAATCACGGTATACCCCTCGGTGGGAACGCCCGCTGCGGTAAGCTCGCCGCGCAGCAGCTCCTCATCGGCAGGCAACGCCTTCCACGCCAGACCGCAGCCGGCAGCGACCTCCCCGGGCACGGGAATCGTTCGCCCGGGAAGGCCGCGCTCGATGCACAGGGACTCGCAGCCCATGGCGGCCGCCGTGGTGGGAAACGTGATGACAAGCGCCGGGCGCTTCTCCCTCATGGCAACTCCAACCAATACGCTACGGGCGCACGACGCGCACGGCCTGCTCCATCTTCTCCACGATCACGTACATATTGGTGACCTCGCCTACTGCAAGCTGGTCCTTAATGCCATAGTGGTCCAGGCAGGTACCGCAGGTGAGAATCTCGACGCCCTGCTCGGCCAGACCCTTCAGGTCGTCGAGTACCGGAGAGCCCTCTACGGTGAGCTTGGCGCCGCCGTTGTAGAACAGCATGGTCGCGGGCAGCTCCTCCTGCTGCGTCACGGCAAAGATGAAGGCCTTCATGAGCTTGTGGCCCAGCTCGTCGTCGCCACGGCCCATGCAGTCGGTGTAGACGGAAATGACGAGCTTGCCCTTGCCGGCGCTGGCATCACAGAAGGCAGCGCCATCTTGCTCGGGATCGGCCACGGCAACGGTACCAGAGGCCGCCACGGTCACGTGCCACTCGGCGTCAGAAACCTTCTCGACCGAGGCCGTGCAGCCCTTCTCCTGCGCCATCTTGGAAATGTTCTTGACGGCGGTCTCGTTGTCGACCGAGGTCACCACGGCACCCTCGCCATCAAGCTGTTTGAGTGCCTTAAGCGTCTTGACGACGGGCAGCGGGCAGGCATCGCCCATGGCATTGACTTCAATTTTGGTAGACATAGTTTTTCCTTTCGAATAAATCGTTTTAGAACGGTACATAGCTCAATAAACGTGTCGTTAATGCACAACGCGGACGGCAGAGCCGCCCGGCACCGGCTCGCACACGCGGCCGATTGTGGCGGCAACGCGCCCCTCAGCGTGCAGACGACGCGCAAGCTCATCCACATCCGCCGCGGGCGCCGCAATAAGCAAACCGCCCGAGGTCTGCGGATCGTACAGCGCATCCAGCATTCCCGGCTCCAGGTCATCGTCAGCTGTCACGCGCGGGCCAAAGAAGTCCTGGTTGCGGTAGGAGCCCGCGGGAATAATGCCCAGACGCGCCATGTCAAGCACCTGATCAAAGAGCGGCACCGCTCCCGACGCAAGCTCAATCTGCACGCCCGAGCCCTCGGCCATCTCGCACGCATGCCCGATCAGGCCAAAGCCCGTAATGTCGGTACAGCCGTGAAGTTCGAGTCCCTCGGCCAGACGAATCGGAGCCTCGTTGAGGGTGCGCATCGAGTCAAACATCGGACCAGCCTCGTCCTGCTCGATGAGCTCGCCCTTAATGGCCGTGGTGATGATGCCCGAGCCGATCGCCTTGGTCAGCAGCAACGCATCGCCCACGCGAGCACCGCTGTTGGCGAGCATGCGGTCGAGCGCGACAAACCCGCTCACGGACAGGCCGTACTTGGGCTCGTCGTCGTTGATGGTGTGGCCGCCCGCGATGGAGCAACCCGCCTCGACGCACTTGTCGGCGCCGCCCGCCAGAATCCGACCTGCAACCTCGACGCCCAGACAGCTCGGGATGCACAGCAAGTTCATGGCATGGCTCGGCCGCCCGCCCATGGCGTAGATGTCCGACAGTGAGTTTGCCGCGGCAATCTGGCCGAACAGAAACGGGTCGTCGACCATCGGTGGGAAGAAGTCGATGGACTGCACGAGCCCCAGGTTCTCCCCTACGCGGAAGACGCTCGCATCGTCGGAGGTATCGAACCCCACGAGCAAGTTGTCGTTATGCACATTGGGTAAATCGCCCAGGACCTGGGCGAGGGCTCCGGGGGCCAACTTAGCGGCTCAACCGCTCGCGGCCGTCATGGACGTGAGCCTCATGGTGTCCTTAGCCATACGAACCCCCTTCCATCAAATCAACGATTTTAAGTATACGCCCCAGGCACGCTTCCCAAGAGACCGCCGACGGCTCGAACGTCGAAGGCGGCGCCGCAAGCGCCTGCGCGATAGCATCTGCCAGCGCGCGCTCAAACAGCGGAAGGTCGGCCGCCACGGGCGTGTCGACATCCGTCATACGCGGCGACGCCACCCACGTCACGGGAGCACCGGGAAGCATCGCCTCCATCCAGTGACGAACGCCGGGCAAATCGGTCGCCACAACTTTGCAGCCGCACGCGAGGGCCTCGATCGTCACGAGCGGCAGACCCTCGTAAAACGAAGGCAGCACAAAGACGTCGGAACTGCGGTAGGCACGCACGAGTTCATCGCTATCCAGGCGCCCCGCCAGCGTCACCGGCACATCCGAGGCCGCGGTCAAGCGCTTGATACGCGCGTACTCGGCATCGTCCCCGCGGCCGCCCACAAGTACCAAGCCAGATGGGCGGACGCCATCGTCAATCGGCAATGACACAGCTCGAACCAGCGACTCGACGCCCTTTTTAAAGCAAATCTTGCCCACGTACACAAGCGATCCCGGCTGCCTCGCCACGCTTGCGTCACGGCAGAAGACGCGATGGTCGTAGCCCGTCCCAATCACGTGGATACGATCGGCATCGACGCCGCACACCAGGCCAATCTGTTCAGCCTGCTCAGCATGGAGCGCAAAGACGGCATCGAGCCGACGAACCGCGCGTACGATGCGATCGCGTTCGAGCGCATGCGAACGCAGCTGGCGAAGGTCGGTCGAATGGCACACGGCAACAACCGGAACGCCCCGGACGCACTCGCGCGCCAATGCGGTCACCAGATACAGGTGATGGCAAAGCACCAGATCGGGCCGAAACTCAGCCACCGCCCGATCGATTGCAGCAGCAAATGCCCGCTCAAATGCCTTGAGCATCGAAGGCGTCAGGTCACGATAGCGTGTAGAGGGATAGGGCATGACATCGGACATACCGCAGATGGGAAACGGCAGCTCGGGCGACTCGAACGGTACGGCAAACACGGCAGCACGCCGGTCCAGCTCGCCTTGGGTATCACCCGGTGCCGCGCCGCAAAGCACGGCGGCGCGATGCCCCGTCTCGATCTGTTCGCGCACGAGCGCGGCAAGGTAGGTGCCGCTGCCGGTGCTATCTGGTTTTTGTGCCGAGATATTGAGGATGCGCATGTCGCGGTACACCCCTAGGCCAAGGCGGCGGCGCGGACAGCCGCGCCGATGGCGCCGGCAAAGCGAGCCTGGGGCGAGGTGGTCACCGGCGACCCCAGTAGCTCGCCCAACCGCTCCACCACGAAGGCGTTCTCGCACAGGCCACCGGTCAGGTAGTACGGGGCGCCCGCGGCCTGCCCGGCCATGGTCGCCACGCGCGAGACCACGCTGTCGATCACGCCACGCGCAATGTTCTCGCGCGGCTCGCCACGGCCGATCAGGCTGATGACCTCGCTTTCGGCAAACACCGTGCACATGCTGGAAATCTTGGTAGGCTCGCCGGAACGTGCCAGATCGGCCATCTGCTGCTGGGAAATACCTAGGCGGTCGGCCATAATCTCCAAAAAGCGCCCCGTGCCGGCGGCGCACTTGTCGTTCATGGCAAACTTGGCCACTCGGCCACTTTTAAGCTGAATGACCTTGGTGTCCTGACCGCCCACGTCGATCACGGTGCCGTGATCGCCAAACAGGCGCACGGCACCGGTACCGTGGCAGGTAATCTCGGTCACGACCTTGTGCGCATAGGGCACGGCGACACGACCGTAGCCGGTCGCGATCACGCGAACCTCGTCGCCCGTCACGTCATAGCCGGCCGCCGCCAGTGCCTCGCGCAGCCGCTCGGCCGCATCGACCGAGGAGAACCCGGTTGGCTGCACGCACGTCCACGCCACCGAACCCTCCCCGTTGACCACAGCAGCCTTAGCCGCCGTAGACCCGATATCGATCCCGATCCCTATCATGGCTCTCTCCCAATCTAAACATCAAAGACAGCGGCGCGTTTAGACGCCTTAGCTCTAGGTTTCTCAGGTGCCGGAGATTGCCCCGAAAGAGGAGCGCAGCGTACTTTGAGGGGCAAGATCCGGTGCCTGAGAAAGCTAGAGCGTCTCGATAAAGGCAGCGATACGCGTCTCAATCTGGCCCATGTCACCGTTGCTGTAGTCGGTCTCGATCTTCATATACGGAATACCCGCACCCTCGACGGCCTCCTGCATGCGCGCACTCTCCACGTTAAAGGTGTGGCAGGCCTGTAGCACGCTCTCTACCACGCCATCGACGTGATACTTCTCGCACATGGCCAGCGTGTTTTCCATACGGCCGTCGTTGGGCGTCATGACCGAGCAGTTAATGTCCAGGTAGCAGTCGGCGATGGCGCGCAAGATATCGGGAGCGTCCGGATCGATCATCATGGCCGCCGTGCGCTCGCCCGAGCAGTCGTCCATACACACGACCACGCCGCCGTTGGACTCGATGGTACGACCGATCTTGTTGATCACACCGCCCACCGGGCAACCAGTAATCAGGATGCGCTTGGCATCCGCCGCAACCGGGCGCTCGCCCGCGTCGTAGGCCTCGCGCAGCTTGGCGACCTTTTGCTCCAGCTGCTGCGTATAGGCCTCGATATCAAAGCTAAACGTACCGGCGAACATGGTGCTCATCAGGTCGACGCCGCTCATGGCCGCCGGCTGATTGGCCTGCAGCGCAAACATGTCGAGCTGGGCCGCACGCAAGCGGTTGCGACGACGGACGGCAGCGCGCAGATCGTCATCGGTGATCGTAATACCGTAGAAGCCCTCGAGCTCCTCCTTGAGCAGGCGGCACTCCTCGTACCAGCCCTCGCGCTCGTAGGCGCGGTCGCGACCCTGAGGAAGATGCAGAATGTGCGTGCGCTTGAGCTCGTTGAGCAGCTCGTACATCTTCTTCTTGCCGTCGCAGGTGGTCTCACCGATGATCATGTCGCTAAAGTACGTAAACGGACACTTTTGCGAGTAGGCAAAGCCGTACGTCGACTTGATGAGCGGGCAGAGATTTGCCGGCAGCACCTTCTCGGCCTCGGGAATCACCTCATCGGACGTACCGCACAGAGCGACACTTGCGGCGCCCGCGGCATCGATGATCTCGAGCGGCGTATAGCTGCACAAAAAGCCGACCAGGCGATTGCCGGCCTGCTTGTAATCCTTGACGCGAATAAACGCCGCCTTGCGCTGCTCGTTGAACTCCTCAAACGTGCGCGGCAGCGGCTGTTCCTCGATATCGGACATAGTAGTTCCCCTCTCTTGCACCGATATACCGACAATTAAACAACGAACCCACGCCATACCCAAAAGGAAGCATCCTCTAGGGAATGGCGTCGATAAGCTCCTGCGTATACGGCTCGCTCGGGTGCGCGATCACGTCCTCGGCCGCGCCTTCCTCGACAAGACGACCGTGGTAGAGCACACCAATCCGGTCGGACATATGCCGAACCACACGCATATCATGCGTGATAAACAGCAGCGCCACGCCCGTCGTGCGCTGCAGATCGCGAAGCAAGTTGAGCACTTGCGCCTGAACGGACACGTCAAGCGCCGAGACCGGCTCGTCGCATACCACAAGGCGCGGCTCGCAAATAAGCGCCCGTGCCAGGTTGAGTCGCTGACGCTGTCCCCCCGAAAGGTCATGCGGATAGCGGTCATAATGCTCTGCCAGAAGACCGACCGAGGCCAGGGCCGAGAGCGCGCGCCCATGGCGCTCATCCGCATCGCGCACGCCGGCGATAATCAGCGGCTCCTCCAAAATGCGGCCGACACGGTTGCGCGGGTCAAAAGCCGTAGAGCTATCCTGGAATACCAGCTGGATCTCGCGGCGAAACGGCTTGCGTTCGCGCTCCGACATCGTGGCGAGGTCGTGCCCGCGATAGACAATCGAGCCGGAATCCGCACGTTCGAGACCACAGATCAGGCGTCCAGTCGTCGACTTGCCCGATCCGGATTCGCCAACCAGGCCATAGACCTCGCCCGGCGCGATCTCAAACGACAGATCGTCCACGGCGGTAAAGACCTGACGCTTAAAACCTGAGCCCGGCATGGGATACGTTTTAGTCAGATGTGAGACCCTAAGCAGGGCTTCGCTATCAACAGCCATGGCACTCCCCTTTCTCGACAAGCCAGCATTTAGACCGGTCACACGCATTCACGGCAACCAGCGGAGGCTCCTGTGCGCGGCAACGCTCGTCCGCCCGGGCGCAACGAGGCGCAAAGCGGCATCCACAGGGTATTGCCGTAAGCGGCGGCACTGTGCCCGGAATATCCGCCAACGTGTCAACTCGCTCGCCTTCGAGCGGCGGAATGCTCGCGATGAGCCCCTGGGCATACGGGTGGCTCGGGCGCTCCATAAGGCCGCAGGCGTCGATCTCTTCTACGATTTGGCCCAGATACATGACGTGCACGCGCGAGCAGATGCTCGTGACGACACCCAAATCATGGCTGATAAAAAGCACCGCCATGCCCTCGGAACTGTTGAGGTCGCGCAGGAGATCCAAAATCTGTTTTTGAGTCGTCGTGTCGAGTGCCGTGGTGGGCTCGTCGGCGATAAGCAGGCGTGGGTGCCCGGCGAGCGCCATGGCAATCATCACGCGCTGGCGCATACCGCCGCTAAAATCGCCCGGATACATGTCGAAGCGAGCCGCGGCATCTCGAATTCCCACACGCTCCAACAGCGATAGAGCCTCGTTGCGGGCTTCGCGGCGGCTCACCTTACGGTGGGCCCGCACGGCCTCGATAACCTGCGCGCCCACCGTCATGACGGGGTTGAGTGAGGACAACGGGTCCTGGAAGATCATGGCGATATCGCAGCCGCGCACCTCGCGCATGCGCTTGAGCGGACGCGCGAGCAGGTCCTCCCCGTCAAAGAGAATCTGACCGGTATAGGCCATCTTCTGTTCATGCTCCAATAGGCGCATGACACTCTGGGCAAACACCGACTTACCGCAGCCGGACTCGCCGACAACACCAACGATCTCGCCGGCATCAATATGCAGGTTGAGTTTGTTGACGGCTTCCAGCGCGTTGCCATCGCGGCCCACAAACGAGATGCAGAGGTCGCGCACGTCCAAAAGATGTTCGCTCATGGGCTAGTCCTCCTTGGTCTTGGGGTCGAGGGCGTCGCGCAGGCCGTCGCCGGCAAGGTTCAGCGAAAGCACGCTCGCGATGATGGCCGCTGCCGGGAAGAAGATCATCCACCAGGCTTTGCGCATCACGTTCTTGCCTGCCTGCAGGATGTTTCCCCAGCTGGCGTCGGGTGCCTTGATACCCAGGCCCAGAAACGAGAGGGCCGCCTCCGAGAGCACGGCCGCGGCAAAGACAAAGGGCGCCTGCACCAGGAAGGGTGCCATAACGTTGGGCATGATATGCAGCCACACGATGCGCGCGGTCGAGGCGCCCTGCACGCGCAGGGCCTCCACAAAGGGCTCCTCCTTGACCACCATCGCACGCGAGCGCACGATGCGCGCCATGCTGGGCGTATAGACGATGGAGAGCGCGATGATAACGTTCCACACGCTCGCCCCCATCATGGCCATGAGTGCGATGGCCAGCAGCACGCCCGGAATGGACATAAGGCCGTCGCAGATGCGCATGAGAATATGATCGAGCCTCTCGTTGTAGCACGCATAGGCGCCAATCACCAAGCCGAGCGCACTCGTCGCGAGCGTGACGGCAATGCCAACGCCAAGCGACACGCGCGCGCCCACGATGACGCGGGCAAGCAGGTCGCGGCCAAAGTCATCGCAGCCAAAGGGATGCGCGGGCGAAGGTGCCGAAAGTCGCAACGCCATCTCTTGCGCATTGGGATTAACCGTCCACACCAGCGGACCGACGAGCGCGATCAGCGCAATCGCCAGGAAAATGCAGCCACCGACCACAAACCCCTTGTTGGCAAGAGCCTTCTTAACGTTTGCCATCATGCATCGCCCCATTTGCGAGCGCGCGGGTCAAAAGCGCCGTAGGCAAGGTCGACGGCCAGATTGATCACCGAATTCAACAAGGCGACGACCAGAAGCACGCCCTGAATCACCGGATAGTCGCGACGCTCGATAGAGCTCGTGACCAGCTGGCCCAAACCGGGGATGTTAAAAATGGCCTCAGTCACCACGGCACCCGTAATCAGGGCGCCAAAAGAATAGCCGACCGAGGTGAGAATCGGCAGCGCTGCGTTGCGCAGGGCATGGGCCAGCACCACGCGAACCTCTGAGACGCCCTTGGCACGCGCCGTCTTAACGCAGTCGAGCTGCATGGCCTCGATAACGCTCGAACGGGTCATGCGCATGAGCAGGGCCGCCTGCACGCATCCAAGCGATATGGCCGGCAACGCAAGATAGCGTAAATGGCTGAACCAGCCCTTCGATAGCGGCGCATAGCCGGCCACCGGGAACACACGCAACGTGACGGCAAACAGCCACATAAGCATGAGCGCCATCAAAAAGCCGGGTATCGCCACGCCCAAAAGAGCAACGACACGCAAGACCGCGTCGGTGCGCGACCCATGTTTGAGGGCAGCGACGACGCCGCAGGGCAGTGCAATCAACAGCGCGATGAGCTGTGCCAGAAGCGCGAGCGATAGCGTGGGGCCAAAGTGCTCGGCGATCGCCTGCGTGACGGGCTGGCGCATAAAATACGAATCGCCCAGGTCGCCGGTAAGCACGCCGCCCATCCACTCAACGTAGCGCTGCGGCAGCGGCTCGTTGAGTCCCAGGCTATCGTTGACGCGCTCGATCTGGTCGGCCGAAGCCTCCATGCCGAGCATCGAAGAGGCCGGGTCACCCGGTGTGAGATAGATAATCAAAAACACGACGACCGAGATGATGAGCATCACCGGAACCATCGCGCCTATACGTTTGAGCGTGTACTTCAACATGCGAGGCGTCTATTTCCCCTCTGAACGTGGACGGGGCGTGGCGGCCACAGGGGACCAGACCCCTCCAGCCGCCACGCCATCTATTGCATTACTCCGGACGCTTGGCGTTCCAAACGATGGCACCGTCGAGCACCTCGACGTCCTCGACGTCTGCCTGGGTGCCCGTGATGGAAGCGTAGTGGCAAAGCGGCTCGATGACGGCGATCTCATAGAGACGCTCCTGAGCCTCGGCCCACTTCTTGGCCGCGGCGTCGGTGTCCTTGGCGATACGGGTCTCGGCCACGAGCTTGAGCGCCTTCTCGTCGGACAGGCCATAGAAGGCCTTGGAGACCGAGAGGGACTGAGCCGGGATGGGCTTGTAGTTGGTGGAGGCCACAAAGAGGTCCCACTGCTCGGGCTTGCCGGAGCGGATGTCCATGAAGGTCGCGAACTCGTAGCTGTCGACCTCGGCGGTGAAGCCGGCCTTCTCGAGCTGCTCCTGCAGCGCGACGGTGGCGTTGTACATATCCTTGTAGTCGGGGGTGGTCAGCAGCTTGACCGTCTCACCGGCATAGGAGGTCTTGGCCAGAGCCTTCTTGGCGGCCTTGGCGTCGGCCTGGTTAAAGTACTTCTTACCCGCGTCGGTCGCCCACTGAGCGTTCTCGGGGTTGCCAAGGTTGGGATCAATGTTGAAGAGCTCCTTCTCGCCATAGGCGGCAAGAGCGGCCGCCTCGCAGTCGATAGCCATGAGGGCGCACTTGCGGATCTCCTCGTCGGCGAAGATGCCCTCGTTCATGTTGAGGAAGGCGGTCAGAACGCCGGCGTTATGGGTGTAGAGCTTGACGTCGTCGTTGCCGTCGAAGTCGTGGTAGTTCTCGGTGGGGATCTCGCCAGCGATATCGTACTCGCCGGTCTCAAACCCGCTCACGCGCGTGGAGGCCTCGGTCACGAACTGATAGTAGATGTCCTTGGTGGGCGCGGAGACCTTGCCGGTGTAGCCCGAAGCCTTGCCGTGGGCGGCAACATAGTCTTCGTAGCGGGTGAGATGGACGTACTGGTCCTGCTTCCACTCCACAAACTTGTAGGCACCGGTACCCACGTACTCGGTCACGCCGGTATCGCCCGCGGCCTCGATGACCTCGGAGGGGAAGATACCCGGATACTGGGAGTGGTTGCCCAGGATGATCAGAAAGTCGATGGCGGGCTCGGTCAGCGTGCAGGTGACCTCGTGGTCGCCCGAGGCGGCGAAGGTGGCACCGGGCAGCAGGCTCGCGGCGCGATCGTTGACGGTGAGCCAGCGGTTCATCGAGGCCACGACGTCCTCGGAGCCAAACTCCTTGCCGTTGTGGAAGGTGACGCCCTCGCGCAGCTTGATGGTGTAGGTCAGGCCGTCGTCGGAGACCTCATAGCCCTTGGCCAGCACGGGCTGGGGCTCGTAGTCGCTATCGAGGCCAAAGAGCGGCTCGACGACATTGCAGATGACGTCCATAGTCACAAGCGACGACGTGGTGTGCGGATCGAGACCGTCCGGGCTCGCCGGGAGCGCGATCTGCAGCTCGTCGCGATACTCCACATCCTGGCCGGAGGCAGCGGCGCTACCGCTCTCGGCGCCCGAACCGCCGCAGCCGGCGAGGCCGAGGCCCGCTATGGCGCACAGGGCAGCGGAGCCGGTCAGAAAACCGCGACGGGAAACGCCCGCCTTGAAAAGGTCGTTGTTCATTGAGTTCCTTTCGTGACTGAACAAACGGATAGAATCTGCCGGGACGGCGGAAATCCCCGCCCCGGCAGCTATGCGAAGCCGGTCGGCACCCTGCGGTGCATCCGGACACCGGCCGGCATGGCAACAGAGAAATCCCTATCGCGCGGATAGGAACACCCGGCGGCACAGCTTAGCGCAGGTGCGGCTAAATCGTCTCGAGGAAGGCCTCGATGCGGGTCTGGAGCTGACCGGCGTCCTCGCCGGCGTAGTCGGTCGTGATGTGCATAAACGGAATGCCGGCCTCCTCGGCAGCCTTCTCCACGGCAAACGACTCCATCTCGTAGAGCGTGCAGAACTGCAAGGCCACGTCGACGATACCGTCGGCATGCAGGTCCTTGGCCATCTGGACAATGTCCTTCATACGCTGGTCATTGGGCGTAAAGACGGCGCAGTTGATCTTAAAGTAGCGCTCGGCGATGGCGTCGAGCATCTCGTCGACCGTCTCACCGGACTCATCGACCAGGTCCTTGTAGTAGCGCGAGCCCGTGCAGGACTCCTCGCCCACCACGACGCCGCCGGCCTTCTCGATAAGGTTGAACAGCTTCCAGTTGGGCACGGCCATGGGCGTACCGGTGTACAGGATGCGCTTGGTCCCCTTGGGCGCCACGCCCTCGCCGGCCTCGACACGCTGCTCGCACTCAGCCGCCATATCGTTGATGGCTCCGGTCAGACGCGGCGTGTCGTCCATAAAGGCGGCCTGAACGGTCAGCAGGCTGTCGAGACCGCTGATGGGCGCCGGGTCGGCAGCGCGCGTGGCAGCGAGGCGCTGCAGGGCGCGACGCTTCTCGTTGACGGCGTGAATGGCGGCCTTCAGACGCTCGGGCGTAATCTTGACGCCGCACTCTTCCTCGATCTTGGCGGCGAGCTTCTTGACCTCGGCCTTCCAGGTCACGAGCGTCGACTCGTCGTGCACGTTGGGAATATCCATGACGTACATATTCTTTTGCGTGGCAAAGAACTCGTAGGCCTTCTTCTTGCCATCGCAGGTGTTCTCACCCACCACCAGGTCACTCGACTCAATGTAGGGGCAGACCTCGCCCAGCTTAAAGCCGGCAAAGCTCTTGATAAGCGGACAGGTGTTGCGCGGCAGGTGCTCCTCGACCTTATCGGTTGCCCAGTCGGCACCCGAGCACAGGCCCACGGGGATGCCGTCACAGGCAAGTACGATCTCCTCGGGCACGTACACGCAGAACGAACCGACGATCTTGGTGGCCTCGCCGGCCTCCTTCTTGTCGAGCATCTCCTTAATACGGCCGCTGTGGATGTTGGTGGCCACAAAGTCCAGGTAGGACGTGGACTTGGGACGATTGTTCTGCGTCAGGAACATGTCGCCGTACATCTGGCCCACGGCGCCCAGCAGCATGTCATGGTCGGCAAGATTCATGCCGAGGCTGTCCCACATCGGATGGAAATCGAATTCTTCAGCCATGACGGTTCCCCTCTCGAACCAAAAAACGGATAACGGCGTTATCGATGCACGACGGACGGCGATTGCCCGGTCGTGCTCAAACCCGGAATTTTAGGGAACCTGCCTTGCGGACGGTTATTTAGTTGTGCGTCGTCTCTCCCGGAGCCGTGAACATACCTGCTCATATGCGGCTCCGAGCCATATACAGGGCGCGCGCGGCAACGCGGCGAATGTATGTCGTCTGCGGCATGTGCGCACCCTCCTTAACCAGTCAAGGTCAACTATATCAGCGGTCATCGTCCAGACGAACACCGTTGACATTCGTACGACAGCGTCGTGTGCCGTCGTTTAATAAATAATTATCTTAATTGATAAAGGTTTGTCATTCCTCATTCGGCGAACGGCAAGACGAAGCCGCCGAGGCTTATATCCCCGACGGCATTAACCGGCGCTATCGACAAACCAAATGGATCCTGCTGGCATCAAAATGCATGCGCAGCGTCTCGCCTGCTTGCGGCAGCTCGTCGACAGGCATGCCCACTTTGTTGACCTTCCACTGCAGACGCGTGGGCGCATCAACGCGCGGCACGTCCAGCAACACCAGCCGCTCAAAGCGCGAATCGCTCACACGGGCCACGTGCAAATCGTAGCTGTTGCGACCCCGCTCAGCACGATTGTCAACATGGAAGTAGCTTGCGCGAATGCCCAGGTACGCCACATTATCGGGAACCTCGCGACCCACGTTAAAGGTCATGCCCCAGTCGAGGGCCTCAACTTCTTCGGGCCCAATCTTTCGTGCGCGGCTTGTGTTCTTGCAGCCCGTCAGGCGCAGTGCCGCCAACGTCTGCGGACGGCGGACCACGTCCTCGACGGAGCCGATCTCCTCCACATGCCCGTTATGCATCACGCAGATGCGCTGGCACAGGCGGCACGCCTCGTCAATATCGTGGCTCACGTAGAGCACGGTACGGCTACAGACGTCGAACAGGTCGAGCATGTTTTGCTCAAGCGCGCTCTTAAGATACGCATCGAGCGCGCTCATGGGCTCGTCGAACATAAAGATGCCCGGATGCGCCGCCACCATGCGCGCAAGCGCCACACGTTGCTGCTGACCGCCCGAGAGGCACGCGGGATAGCGGTCGGCAAAGTCGGCCAGTCCAAAGATACTCAGGTAGCGCTCGGCAAGTTGCTTGCGCGCGGCGGCGTCGCCCGCGTCCTTTACGCCGGCGCACACGTTATCGGCCACCGTCATGTTGGGAAACAGCTGATAGTTTTGGAACAGCAGGGCACACTTGCGCTCCTGGGGCGACAGGTTGATGCCCGCCGCCGAGTCAAAAAAGGTCACGCCGTTGACGACGATCTTGCCCTCGTCGGGCGTCTCCACGCCGGCAATGCAGCGCAAGGTGCAGCTCTTGCCGCATCCGGAGGCACCGAGCAAGCCAACGCGCTCCTCGCCGGCCTCAAGCTGCATGTCGAGCATAAACCCGGGATAGCGCTTTTTAATATCCAGAACGAGCGACATGGCCTATCGACCTCCCTGCAAAGCAAAATCATCGCGCATAAGTTCGGCCAACGCCTCGCGATCGATACGCAGCACATCGCCGCCGACTGGGTCGAGCGAATCGGTCTGACCGCTCGGCTGCTTGGCCTGCTTGCGCTCCGCGCGGGACAGGCCGCGCTCGCGGTACTTTTGCGAATGCACCGTGTACATGTTGATGCACAGAATGACCAGGAAACTAAACACGATCACGACAACGACCCAAAAGAGGGCCACGGACGTGTTGCCGCCCATCCACTCAAAGTAGATGGCGATGGGAATGGTCTGCGTAATACCGGCGTAGTTGCCCGCAAAGAACAGCGTGCAGCCAAACTCGCCCATGGCACGCGCGAAGGCGAGCACCGTGCCGGCGGCGATGGAGGGCCAGCCGAGCGGCATCATAAGCTTGGTGAAGATGCGACGCTCGGACCAGCCCAGCGTGCGCGCCGCATCGAGCATCTGCGTGTCGAGGCTCTCGAAGGCTCCGAGCGCCGTGCGGTAGACGAGCGGGAACGACACCACCACGGCAGAGATCACCGCCGCCGGCCACGTAAAGACGATCGAGACGCCGTGCGCGATGAGCCACTGGCCCACCCCGGTCGAGCGGCCAAACAGCATGAGAAGCAGAAAGCCGCAGACCGTGGGCGGCAGCACCATAGGAATCGTAAAGACCGAATCGAGCAGGCCCTTGATGTGACTCGAGGTACCCATAGTCTTCCACGCGGCGAACAGGCCCAGCGCAAAGGAGATCAGCAGGGCAAGACCGCTCGTCTTAATGGACACCCAAAACGGGCGATAGTCGATGCCGCCCAAAAAGGAGGCCAGAGAGGTCAAGGGCCCCTGCTCATCCTGCAACACGACAGACGATGCTTCTACCATTTGAGCGCTATCAAGCCAACGCGCTCCGCCCTTGGCATCACCCGAGGCCGATGAAATCACCACATAGCGGTCCCCATCCGCACCGCGCTCATCAAAGCCATAGGTATACCCGCCGGCGTCAAACGTTGTTTCCGCCGTGACATACCAAGGAAGATCCATGTCCCCTAGCTGCGCACCTCCCATGCAGTTTGCGCTGTCGAGATCACAGACGAGGGCCTTGAGACCCGATACGCACTCGTTGTCCTGCGGATCCAATCCATATTTCTCGACCGCCTTGGGCGATATCCACACCACAACGTGATCGGCAGCAGGCGCCACTACAAGGTCCACGTCCTCGTCAACGGGAAACCGGTAGCCCTCAGGCTGGCCCTCCATGATACGGGCGGTCCCCTTGGCCAACCGCTCAAAACCCTCGATCCCATAGGAAAGCCCATGAGCGGTCGCAGCAACCTGGGCCCCGTCCTCAGTGTCCCCAGCAAACGCAAATCCCGGCACCCAACAAAGCGCGAAGGTCAAAGCACAGGCGACAAGCATGCGGAATCTATTAAGCACGAAAAGCTCCAAGAGAATACAAGGACGGAGTGAAACGCAAAACGATGGAATTATCGCGCCAAGCCGCACTACGCGGAAAGTTCAAAGCCGTACTTAGCCCAAATCTTCTGAGCTTTCTTGTTGGTCAGACAGAAGTCGATGAACGCCTTGGCCTCGTCGTCATGCTCGGAGCTCTCGGCAACGGCACCCGGGTACACGATGGGCTTGTGCGAATCCTCGGGGCACACGAAGGCCTCCTCGATGCCGTCGTAGCGGAAGATATCGGAGCTGTAGACAAAACCGGCCACGCAGTCGCCTGTAGAGACGTAGGCGGCAGCGGTGCCGACCTTATCGGCCAGTGCGACCTTGTCGGCGATCTCGGGAGCATACTCGCCGTCGTCGCCCTCGATGCCGGTGTAGAGGCCCACGGAGGCCAGGGCCTGGTTAGCGTACGTGCCGGCGGGAACGGTCTTGGCGTCGCCAATGGCAATCATGCCTTCCAGGTTCGCAACGTCGGCAATGGCCTCGACCTTGGTGTCGGAGCCCTCGGCGCGAATGATCACGAGGTCGTTGACGAACATGTCCTCACGCGTGTCGGCGTCGACGAGCTCGGCGGTCTCAGCGTCATCCATGGTGTCCTTGGAGGCCGTGATGAGCACGTCGACCGTGGCGCCGGCACGCATCTGCTCAACGAGGTCGCCGGAGGCCTTAAACTGCGTGTCGGCAAAGGTGGTGCCGGTCTGGTCGGTGTAAAGCTCTTGGACCTCGGGCAGAGCCTTCTCAAGCGAGTTGGCGGCAAAGACTTGCAGCTCGACAGCTTTCTTGGAAGATGCCTTGGCAGAACCGGCATCGGATCCGGCCGGCTCGGACGTCTTGCTGCCCGAGCAGCCGGCAAGACCAAGGCCGGCAGCGGCGACAGCAGAAAGCGAGACGAATCCGCGGCGAGAAACCATATCGAACATATTCAACCCTTTCGGACCTTGTGCCCGGGTACCCCACCGCGGGCTATAATCTGCAATCAGATTATACTTTCGCGCGAATAATGATAGTGAGAAATTATTCTCGTCAGAGAATATAGTTTCGAGTTAGCGTGCACCTCGGCGTCGCTTCGGTGGAAAACAAAGGCGGAGCAGCCGTTCAGGTCGCCCCGCCGCAGGTAAACCGCTTAGTTGGTATGTCCGCCGCCCGCTGTCATCTGAGCCGCATGCTCCAGCTGGTCTGCTATGGCCTCCCAGCTTTCGCGGGCGGCCTTCGTAGAACCGGGAAAGTTTACGACAAGTGTATGACCTCGTTGCATGCAAATAGCGCGCGAGAGCATGGCGCGGCGCGTCTTGGTCATGGAGTACGCGCGAATCGCCTCTGCAATACCCGGCACATCGCGGTCGCAGACGGCACGCGTCGCCTCGGGCGTCACATCGCGCATCGAAAGCCCCGTGCCGCCGCAGGTGAGCACGACATTGGCGTGGCACTCATCGGCGGCTTCCACAATGGCATCACCAATCTCGCTGACGTCATCGCGCACGACCACATGTGAGGCGACCGTCCAGCCCTGTGCCTCGATAAGTTCCTCGAGTGCGGCTCCAGCCTCGTCCTGGGCAAGATCACGCGTGTCCGAGCACGTCACAATCGATATCTTCAACTCCACAGCATTCCTCCTACAACACGGTGCCCTCGGGCAGGTCGACGCGAACAACGTCCACGACATCTCCCGCCTTGAGCTCGCACGGTCCTTCGTCAATACGCAGCAGGCAGTTGGCCCGCTGCATCGTGCCGAGCAGCGCCGAATTCTGCGTCTTGGCCGCGGTCACCATCAGCTCACCGGTCTTGGGGTCGCGCAAAACCGTGGCGCGATCGAAGAAGCGTCGGTCCTGGCGCTTTTTCACACCGTGCGTGAGCGTCGCCTGCTGCACGGGACGCGGACCCTCGGCAAAGCCGCGCATCTTGCGAATCGCCGGACGGGCGAGCATCTCAAAGCCCACATACGCCGCAGCCGGATTGCCTGAAAGCCCCAGGTAGGGCTTACCCCCGAGCAAGCCAAACGTGATGGCCTTGCCCGGACGCATCGAGATGCGATCGAACAGCACCTCGCCCTCGCGCCGGACGAGTGCCGTCACATAGTCGTAATCGCCCGCCGAGGCGCCTCCGCTCGTAATGACAAAATCGCACTCCTGCACGGCACGATGCACCAGCTCGGCAATCGCCTGCTCATCATCAGACGCAATGCCGTAGAACACGGGCTCGGCTCCTGCATCGAGTGCTTCGGCCATCAACGCCGAGGAGTTGGAATCGCGAATCTGACCGCGCGCCGGTACTTTACTCGGTGCGACCAATTCCGTGCCCAGCGAGATGATGCCCACACGTGGGGCAGCGTGCACCTTCACGCTCGCGTAACCGGCGCTTGCCAGCAGGCCCGCGCCCGCCGGAGCCACGACCTCGCCGGCGTGTATCACAACATCGCCGGCATGGGCCTCCTCGGCGGCAGAGCGAACGTTCTCCCCCACCTTGGCCGGCGCCGAGAAGCGGACGTGCGAGCCCTCGTTGCCATCGCCGTCAAGCACCTCGACGATCTCGTATTTCACTACGGCGTCGGCACCCTCGGGCACCGGCGCGCCTGTCATAATGCGGACCGTCTCGCCCGGGCCAAGAGCACCCTCAAACACATGGCCCGCAGCCTCGTGTCCGATAACGTCGAGCGTCACAGGCGTCTCACCAGACGCCTGCGCCAAGTCCGCCGAGCGCACGGCATATCCGTCCATAGCGCTGTTGGCAAACGGCGAAATGTCGATATCGGCCACCGCGTCCTCGGCCAAGGGAAAACCAGCCGCCTGCCACACGGGAATCTCTACGAGATTGGTCGGAGCAACGTGCGACAGAACAATCGACTGCGCGTCCTCCAGCGGAATGAGTTTCTCTGCCATATGCACCTCTTAATGCCACGGCGCACAACAGGAGCGCCGATTCTTTATGCTTGTCTCAGTATAATCCCCGACGCGCGACCGCGATTTGGCCTGTACCCGCAAATACACCTGTCGGCCGCAAGCCGCGAAACAGAATGGAAACCAACCCACCGGCTCGTCGCGCTTGCCGCGTTTTATAATGCTTGCGTTGCAACCTAAAAGAGGAATATATGGCTCATAACAACAAACCCGAAAGCGCAAACGAAGCGCAGGATCATTCCCAGCCGCTCGACGATGGCGGCTTTTTCTCCCTTAGCGACGTCATCATGGCCGGCAGGCGTCAACTCACCCGCTCCGAGCAGCTCTTGGCCGCCGACACACGCCGCAACGCCCGCAACCTGTTTGCAAGCGCCAAACTGCTCGCGCTCGTCGTCATCGTCTCGCTCGCCATGGGTGTTGCCGCTTGGGCATTTTTGGCCTCGCTGAATATCGCGACCGATTATCGCGAGCACCACGTGTGGATTTACGCGTTGCTTCCCGTTGTGGGCGTTGCCACCGCATGGGTGTACAAAAACCACGGCCTTGCCGCCAAACGAGGTAACAACCTGGTCATCGACTCCGCCCTGGGCACACGCCTTATCCATATGCGCATGGCCGTTCTCACCTTCGTCTGCTCCACGCTCACGCACCTAACGGGCGGGTCGGCCGGTCGCGAGGGAGCCGCGGTGCAGATTGGCGGCACCATCGCCAGCAACATCTCGAGCCTCGCCCACCTCAAAAAGCATGACCACCACGACCTCATGCTCGCCGGCATCTCATCCGCTTTTGGCGCCGTATTCGGTTCGCCCCTTGCCGGCGCGTTCTTTGGCATGGAAATGTGCTTTATCGGCAAGATCGACTACACCGCGGGCATCTACTGTCTGGTCGCCTCGTTTACCGGCTACTTTACATCACTCGCCCTGGGTACCGAGTACGAAGCGAATGTCATCGCCAGCGTTCCCACCATGACACCACGGACGGTTGTCATCGTTGTTATCAGCGCCATCATCTTCGGTCTGACGGCACGTCTCTTTGCCTGGTCGGTTCGAACCGTCAAGAGCCGGTACGGTCGCTTTATCACCAATTACCTCGTTCGCGCACTCATAGGCGCACTCGTGGTTTTGTCCGCCTATGCCCTCCTCGACGCCTGGAACTACGCCGGCCTTTCCACGTGGCTTTCAGGCGCCGGATTTGCCGGCAACACCACCCTGGCGGACGCAGCCATCAAGTTAGTCGTCACAGCGCTTACCCTGGGCGCGGGCTTCCAAGGCGGCGAGGTCACGCCCCTGTTCGGCATCGGCGCGGCACTCGGTGGCTGGATCGGTTGCCTTACCGGACTTGACCCCAGTTTTCTGGCGGCTCTCGGCATGCTCGGCGTGTTCTGCGCCGGCCTCAACGTGCCCATCACCACCTGCATGATGGCCATCGACCTGTTCCACGGCACGGCCGCCGGGTTCTTTGTCATCGTGGCCTTTATCAGCTACCTAACCGGCGGACACCGCGGCGTGTACCCCGCCCAGCGCATCATCTCGCCCAAGCGCCGTTCGCTTATTGTGGATGAGGGCGGTACGGTAGCGGATGCTATCGAGCGCCACAACGACCTGATAGAGTAGATGTAATAATCGCCGTGCAGCCACAATCGGGGTCAATTCGACCTGAGCGCGACCGCACTGTCATGTCACACGCCGGGAGTCGCCCCATGCACGCAACTGATTTTGGCCGCACGCTCATTATCGCCAACCCAGCCGCCCAGTCGGGTGCGGCGCGCGAAGTTGCCGAGCACCTGCAACGCTTTTTGGACATGACCGCACGCGCATCCCAGTTTGACCTGGTGCTGACCGAGCGCATGGGACACGCCAAGGAGCTGGCCGCACAGGCTCAGGGCTATCGCACCGTTATCGCCCTTGGCGGCGACGGCGTGATTCACGAGGTCGTCAACGGACTTATGACGCAAGAGCAGGACGCCCGCCCCGCTCTTGCCATCCTACCTGTGGGCTCCGGCAACGATTTTGCCCAGACGCTCGGTATCGACGATTTCTCCGGCAAGGATTTTGGCGCGCTGCTCACCTGCGAGCTGCAGCGTCAGGACATCGGGCGCATTCGCTCTTGGAGTCCTGCGAGCGGCAGCGGCGAGGCTACCGTTGAGTACTACGACCAGACGCTTTCGATCGGCATCGATGCCGCCATCGGCCTTGGCACCGCCGAGCTGCGCAAAAAGACGGGTCTCACCGGCGCGCCGCTCTACACCCTCTCGGGACTTGAGCAGTTTGGCCTGCGCTATCGCAACTACCCCATGACAGCCAGCTTTGACGGCGCGCCTGCCGAGCGCGTGAGGGCGATCATCATGGCGATTCAGCTGGGCTCCACGTATGGCTCGGGCTATCGCATCTGCCCCGATGCCGACCCCTGCGATGGCATGCTCGACGTCTGTTACGCCTGCGGCCCCGTCCCTCGTGCGGTTGCCCTGCCTATGTTTCTTTCGGCCAAGGACGGCCACCATACCAAGTTACCACCGGTTCGCATGCGCCGCTGCCGCCATGCCGAGCTCACCTTTGAGGAGCCCGACTTCCCCATCCAAGCCGACGGCGAGCCCGTTGTCGCCTCGCGCATCGAAGTCGACATCCTTCCCGGTGCCCTCCAAGTCTGGCACCCAACCCGCTAACCCCACCTAAGTTGCGGTGAAATAGGGACTGTTTATGCAGGTAAAGCCGGAAAACAATCCCTATTTCACCGCAACTCATGAGGAGGCTATTCGTCGCTACCCGGCTTGCGACGGTTGGCCTTTTTAATGGCGTTGAAGTGCTTGTCATTGAGTCTGCGCTGGCGAGAGCGCTGAGGCACCTTGGTCTTTACGCGTCGGCGCGGCGGACGGCCACGACGCTCAAGCTCTGCACGCAGCTTACGCAGACAGCAGATACGGTTCTGGAACTGGCTGCGGCTCTCGCGCGCCGTCACGGTAATTCCCGAAGGGATATGTTTCATGCGCACCGCCGAATCCGTCGTGTTGACGCCTTGTCCGCCCGGACCAGTCGCGCGAAACACCTGCACCTCGCAATCGCGCGCCAACTCCTCGGCCGACATCTCGGCATAGCGCGCATACTCGCGCCATCCCATCTTGTTCTCGTCCATATCAACACCTCCCCTCATACAAAAAATGTGACAAAGGGAAAGCCCTTTGTCACATCGCATACCAATCGCTTGTGTTGCGCGCTTAGGCGAAGGTGATCTCGCCGGTCTCGCAGTCCATATCGGCAATACGGGCCAGGCTCTCGACGCGGAAGCCGCGCTCGCGGAGCTTATCGCCGCCGCCCTGGAAGCCCTTCTCCACTGCAATGCCAATACCGGACACCTCGGCACCCGCAGCCTCGCAGATCTTGATAAGGCCCTCGAGCGCGCAGCCATTGGCCAAGAAGTCGTCGATGATCAGGACCTTGTCGCCCTCGGACAGGAAACGTTTGCCAACGATGACCGGGTACTCCTTTTGCTTGGTAAAGGAGTAGATGGTCGTGGCATACTGCTCGCCGTCGAGGTTGATGGACTGCGCCTTCTTGGCAAAGACCACCGGCACACCGCCAAAATGCTGAGCCGCGATGCAAGCCATGCCAATGCCCGAAGCCTCAATCGTCAGAATCTTGTTGATCTCGACACCCTCGAACAGACGGGCCCACTCGGCACCCATGTGGTCAAATAACTCAACGTCGCACTGGTGGTTGAGGAAGGCATCAACCTTAAGGACGTTACCGGCCTTTACGATGCCGTCATGGCGAATACGATCCTCAAGCTCCTGCATGGCGCAACCCCTTCTCGCGGCAACGATACCGCGCGATTAATAAACGTTGTTCGATAGTCTACCACGGACCGACCCCCGCCCGCCCCACAAGCCGCATCGCACCACAAACCAGTCTTTTTGGGACGGTGCGAATCGTGGCAGACAGCCTCCCAACACGCTAATGCCGGGTGCGCGTCCTCACCAAACGTACCAATGTGAGCGCAAAGCCCACGGTAGCAACGGCCATCAGCACGTAAAATACCAAACGGAAGCCAAAGAGGAACACGTCCGGACGACCCGCCACATAGTTCGTGACCGTCTTGCCCATCGCCGCGCTCGTCTGTCCATACAGGATGCGCGACGCCGCCGTAATACCCAGCGCTATGCCCGCATAGCGCGCCAAGCTGCTCAAGCTGCCCGCAAAGCCAAGCGCCTCACGCGGAGCCGAACCCATATACAGCGAATTATTGGGACTCTGGAAGATCGACGTGCCGCACGACATAAACGCGACGCAGCACACAATCATCAAGATGGAAGAGTGCTCGTCAAGCGTGCTCACCGCAAAGAGACCGCACACGTACACGCCCAGGCCAACGGCCGTGGGCGCTTCACAACCAACACGGTCGGACACCGAGCCCGAAAGCGGGCCCACAAAGGCATTCACGACCGGCATCGCCAAAAACAACAGGCCGGAGATATCGGAGCTAAAGCCGTGGGCATCCTGAAAGTAGAACGGCAGCACAAACTCGGAGGCACCGATACCCACGAACACGATAAGCATGCAAGCCAGGTTAATCGTGAAAGCCGAGCTCGCAAAGCAGCGACGCGCCGCCTCTGTCAACGGCATAGGGCGTTCGCCAGCCTCCGGCTTCACATGCGGCAGCGTATAGAGTCCCACGATAAACGAGATTACGCCAATGGGCAGATTGATAAGGAAGATGCTCTCCCAGGGAAAGCTCGCCACCAGCACGCCGCCGAGCACGGGGCCGCACATCATGCCAAGAGCCACAAAGGTCGCCAGAATGCCCATGGCACGGCCGCGCTCACGCGCCGGAAACGACTCGGTGATGATGCCCATATTGTTGGCCATCGCGGCGGCACAGCCAATGCCCTGCACGAAACGCGCCAAGATAAGCACCTCGAGCGAAGCCGAAAGCCCGCAAAGCAACGAGCCACCCGTAAAGACGATTACACCAAGCTGGAACACATTCACCTTGCCGCGCACATCGCCCAAGCGGCCAAACGGCAGCATGGCGACGCACGTCGCGAGCAGATACACCGAGCTCACGAGCTGAATGCGGTCGAGACCCACCCCCAGCTCCTTTTGCATCACTGGGAGCGCCACCGTCACGATGCTCGCATCCAGACACGCCATAAAGGTCATGACGAGCACGGTGAACAGAATCGCCCATTTATTCTTACCGTGGGTGTCGCCCTCTAGGGCAATGTGTTCGCGGCGCAGCTGCTCGGCAGTTTTCTCCATGTATATCCTTTCTATCGTGCAACGCAAAAACGGGACCCCAATCGCCTACAAACGGACACGATCGGGGTCCCGCCTACGGAATCGGAACTATGAGGACGTCGTCAGCCGAAAAGCCGTCCCACGCCTCGCACGCACGCTAGCCTAGCACTGCTCGAGTGCCTGCTCAAGGTCGGCAATCAAATCGGCCGTGTCCTCGAGGCCGCACGACAGGCGCACCATGTCGGCGGAGATGCCACAGGCGATGAGCTCCTCATCGTTCATCTGGCGATGCGTGGCATTAGCGGGATGCAGGCAGCAAGTGCGGGCGTCGGCCACGTGCGTGGCGATCTGGGCGAGCTTGAGGCTCTTCATAAAGGTCTCGGCCGCCGCGCGACCACCGTTAAAGCCAAAGCTCACAACGCCGCAGGTACCGTTGGGCATGTACTTCTGAGCCATGTCATAGTACTTATCGCCCTCCAGACCCGGATAGCTCACGAAGCGTACCTTGGGATGGCTCTGCAGGAACTTGGCAACGGCCAGGCCGTTCTCACAATGACGCGGCATGCGTACATGCAGGCTCTCGAGCGAGCTATTCAGGAAAAACGCCGCTTGTGGGTTCTGCATGGGGCCGAGGTCGCGCATGAGCTGAGCGGTTGCCTTGGTAATGAAGGCGCCCTCGCGACCGAACTTCTCGGCATAGGTCACGCCGTGGTAGCTCTCATCGGGCGTGGTAAGACCCGGGAACTTGTCCGCATGGGCCATCCAGTCAAACTGACCGTGGTCGACGATCACGCCGCCCAGGTAGGCCGCATGTCCATCCATGTACTTGGTGGTGGAGTGCGTAACGATGTCGGCGCCCCACTCAAAGGGACGGCACATCACGGGCGTCGGGAAGGTGTTGTCGACCATCAACGGCACGCCGTGGTCATGTGCGGCCTTGGCAAAGCGCTCAATATCGAGCACGGCAAGGGCGGGGTTGGCAATCGTCTCGCCAAAGACAAGCTTGGTATTGGGCTCAAAGGCTGCCTCGAGCTCCTCATCGGTGCAGTCGGGGGCAACGAACGTGCAGGTCAAGCCCATGCGCTCCATGGTATGAGCAAGTAGGTTGTAGGTACCGCCGTAAATGGCAGAGCTTGCGACCACGTGATCGCCAGCACCGGCCACGTTAAAGATAGCGAGGAAGTTCGCAGCCATGCCCGAGCTCGTGAGCATCGCAGCGGTACCGCCCTCCATCTCGCAGATCTTGGCAGCAACCAGGTCGCACGTGGGGTTCTGCAGACGGCTGTAGAAGTAGCCCGACTCCTCCAGGTCGAATAGCTTGCCCATGTGCTCGGACGTGTCGTACTTCCACGTGGTTGACTGGTAGATAGGCACCTGACGCGGCTCGGCATCTCCCGGGTGATAGCCGCCCTGAACACATGTAGTACCGATGGTCTGCTCGCTCATATCCAACTCCCTTACTTGGGTTTTGTTTTATTCGGTTCACGATACCGCTACCGCACACCCCTCTCAACCCATCCTCAAGGTGGGTTATGAGACAAATGAATCAAGGGTGTTTGTCTCAACCTTAGGCATTTGCTCTATAGATAAAAATGAGGCATAGATGGAGCTCTCGATGATTACACGCACCGTCACGGGTACCATAAGCGGGTACACCGTGACCAAGGAGACAACGATGAAGCAAATCGATACGGCCCAGCTCGACATCACCGCCTGTCAGGCTCAGGCTGCCGAATACCACGCCCGTGGCTTTAACTGCGCGCAGGCCGTCGCCTGCACGCTCGCACCTGCCGTCGGACTCGACCCTCAGGTCGCCTTTACCCTCACCGAGGGCTTTGGCGCCGGCATGGGCGGCATGACCGAAACCTGCGGTGCCATCTCGGGCGCTGTGGCCATCATGGGCTTTGTAATGAGCGACGGCATGGAAAACCCCAAGACCAAGGGCCAGACCTACAAGCTGTCGCGCGAAATCGCCAAGCGTTTTGGCGAGAAGAACACGACGACCGTCTGCGGCACGCTCAAGGGCATCGGATCGGATAAGGGTCCGCTCCGCAGCTGCCCCGGTTGCATCGACGATGCCATCGAGATCGCCTGCGAGGTGCTAAAGCAGCTCGCCGAGTAGACGGCATCAACATAAAACGACGGCCGGCGCGCTTGGGATCCATCCAAAAGCACGCCGGCCGTCGCCGTTAGAACTCCGCAAACTCGGGAGCGCCGACCTCAATCTCCTCGCGCCCTGCCATAAGCTCGCGCATCTTAGCGCAAAACGGGTCCTGCTCCCCTGCCTTAAACACCAAGTGAAGCGTCACGGCATCCGCGTAATCGGTATCCGAAACCTTGGCACCCGAATCCTGCGCCAAACGAAGCACCTGCTCATGCTGCGGATAGGCCACGTGCACGTCAACCGGCACGACGCTCGTCATCTCGACAATCTGCCCAGCCTCCCGAGCAGCTGCCACCGCCGCCTGCGTGGCCGCGGTATAGGCGCGCACCAAGCCACCAGGTCCCAACAGCGTGCCACCAAAATAGCGCGTCACCACGCAGCAAACATTTTTGAGCTCTGCGCCGCGCAGTACCTCGAGCGTCGGCATGCCGCTCGTGCGGCTCGGCTCACCGTCATCGCTCTGACGTTCACGTCCATCGACTAAAATCCACGCAGGAACATTGTGCCGAGCGTCGTAATGACGCTTGCGAACCATCTCGATAAAGGCATTCGCCTCATCCTCGGACTCAATATGGACCAGCTGGGCAATAAACCGGCTCTTGCGGTCCACAAACTCGCCCGAAGCCTCAATATTCGATTGCAGAGTAAAATAGCTGTCCAACAAAGCCCCTCAACAACAAGCAAAGCAACAAACAGCCTCAATAATACGGCAAACACCATATGAATTGTCAGGGTAACAAAAATGCCAAGTGGGCCTGTAAGCCGGGTTCTGTCGTGAACGGTCATTTATCTTGTCTGCACGTTACCGTGCAGCTCCACGCACGCTACCCGAACGCGGACCGGGCCGGCCCATAGCGTTCCTATTCGCGCTTGCTCCGGATGGGGCTTGCCAAGCCGCCGTGTTGCCACGACGCTGGTGGTCTCTTACACCACCGTTTCAGCTTTTCCCTTTACGCCTTGCGGCGCAGGTGGGAGTCTTCTTTTCTGCGGCGCTTTCCGTCGGATCACTCCGCCCGGCCGTTAGCCGGCATCCCGCCCTCTGGAGCCCGGACTTTCCTCACGCGTGCCGCAAGCAGCACATCGCGCGACCGTCTGGCCCACTCAGCAGTGCAAGAGTGTAGCACACCGTTGTCACAGGCAATGGCACAACACAAGCGTTCGACACGATAAACCAAGAACCACGCTATGCAGTACAATAGTATCGTCGATGGGCAACGTCGTCAGTCGAGACGCGACCGCGCTCCGCACCCCTCCGTCTACTCGGTGCGTTCCCGCCTCCTCCCCGAGGCGGGATGTCGGCATTTTTCATGCACCGACAACCCAATAGCCCGTGAACAGCCTAGGCGGCATTGCACACGGGCGGCATCGCGCACCTCAGCAACAAATGCAAAAAGGGACCCGTCCGTTGCGGACGGATCCCTTAAAACAAGTGATCGTCAAACCGATTTACTCGGCGTCGGTCTCCTCGTCCTTCTTCTCGGAAGGCAGCGGGGTGACCTCGATCTCAACGCCCAGAGTCTCAGCAGCAGACTTCATGGACAGGGAGATACGACGACGGTCGAGGTCGATCTCCATGACCTTGACCTGAACCTTGTCGCCCACGTGGGTGACCTGAGAAGGCTGATCGACGTGCTTGTTGGCCATCTCGGAGATGTGCACCAGGCCCTCGATGCCCTCGCCCAGGTCGACGAAAGCGCCGAACGGGACAAGCTTGGTCACAGTGCCCTCGACGATAGCGCCGACGGGGTACTTCTTGACCAGTGCGCGCCACGGATCCTCGGTGGTCTGCTTGAGGCCAAGGGAGATGCGCTCGCGGTTGAGATCGACGTCGAGAACCTCGACCTCGACCTCCTGGCCGACCTTGACAACCTC
>CATZMG010000016.1 GCA_958421655.1 uncultured Collinsella sp. | reverse complement strand
GGACGTCGGCACCATCGCCAGCTTCCACGAGACCTCGATGGACCTGCTGGGCAACAACCCCGAGTTCGATCTGTTTGACAAGCACTTCCCCATCATGTCCAACATCACCACGCGTCCGCCGCACTACATTGGCCCGGACGGCCGCCTGGACGACTGCCTGGTCTCCAACGGCTGTAAGATCTACGGCACCGCTCGCCACTCGATCCTTTCGACCGATGTCATCATCGAGGAGCGCGCCGTGGTAGAGGACTCCGTGCTGCTGCCGGGTGCGCACGTTAAGAGTGGTGCGCACATCTGCCGCGCTATTTTGGGCGAGAACTCCACGGTCGAAGAGGGCGTGAAGCTCGGCTCTGTCGATACCACCAAGGATACGGCCGTCGTTGGAAATGACGTCGTTATCGGGAAGGGGGAATGATCCGATGATCAATCGCAAGGCCATCGGTTATATCACCGCTAACTACTCTTCGAGCTACGGCAGCGTCCTGCTCAAGGACCGCCCCATCGCGTCCGTTCCCTTTTTGGGCCGCTACCGCCTGATCGACTTTCCGCTGTCCAACATGATGAATGCCGGCATTAAGACCGTCGGCGTCGTCATGCCGGGCAACTACCGCTCGCTGATCGACCACGTTGGCTCGGGTAAGGACTGGGGTCTGGACCGCAAGAAGGGCGGCCTGTTCATGGTGCCCGGCAACGCGTATGGCACCACCAAGGGCGGCATGCGCTTCCTGCTGCGCGACATCATCTCCAACAAGACGCTGTTCCAGCGCGCGGACAAGCCCTATGTTGTGATGATGGGCACCAACATCATCTTTAACATGGACCTCAACACCATCATCGAGGCGCACGAGAACTCCGGCGCCCAGATGACCGTGGTGTACTGCAAGGCCACGCGCAACGTCGATGACGAGACCAAACTCGAAATTAACGAGAACGGCCGCCTGACGGGCGTGAGCGCCGGCGTCGTGTACGGCGACAACGCCTCTATGGACTGCTGCATCGTCAACCGCGAGACGCTGCTCGAGATCATCGATCACTACCAGGCCGCCGACTATCTGGACCTGCTCGAGGCACTCCAGGGCGACTTTGGCAACATCGACGTGTGCAGCTACGAGTACAAGGGCGAGGTCGTGGGCGTGTTTAGCGAGAAGTCGCTGTATCGCCGCAGCATGGACCTGCTCGACCAGACCGTGGCCGACCAGCTCTTTGACCCCGAGCGCCCGATCCTGACCAAGGCTCACGACGTGCCGCCTTCGCGCTATGCGACCGGCAGTCACGCATGCAACTCGATCATCTCGGCCGGCTGCATCATCAAGGGCACCGTGCGCAACTCGATCCTGTCGCGCGGCGTTGTGGTCGAGGAGGGCGCATCGGTGACCAACTCGATCATCAACCAGAGCTGTGTTATCAAGAGCGGCGCTCGCGTCGAGAATGCCATTCTGGACAAGAACAACGTGGTTCCCACCAACACCGAGCTTCGCGGCACGCCCGAGAACATCCTGGTGCTGGGCAAGGCTCCGTTAACTTCCGACACCACCATCGTACGTTAACGTTGGCACCGCAACATCGCTCGTAACAGGTAGAATAGCCGCCCGGTTAGCGCCAGGCGGCTATTCTCGAATTGCAACATGGGAGACAATATGGCAGATTCCAGCAAAAAGATGCAGATCGTGTTTGCCTCGGCCGAGTGCGCACCGTTTGTTAAGACCGGTGGCTTGGGTGACGTGGCGGGCTCGCTGCCTGCGGCACTCGTGCGCGCCGGCGCCGAGGTTATCGTAATGGTGCCCAAGTACGCCACCATCAAGGACGAGTACAAGGCGCAGATGGAGCACTTTGCCGACTTTTACGTGAGCCTGGGTTGGCGCAACGAGTACTGCGGGCTCGAGAAGCTCGAGCACGACGGCGTCACCTATATGTTCGTTGACAACGAGCGCTACTTTGCGCGCGACTATCCGTACGGCTTCTTTGACGACGGTGAGCGCTTTGCGTTCTTCTCCAAGGCCATTACCGAGAGCCTGCAGCACCTGCCCGAGGGCTTTGAGTGCGACATTTTGCACTGCAACGACTGGCAGACGGCGCTAGCGCCCGTGTTCTTGCGCGAGTTCTACCAGGGCCTGCCGCTGTACGATCGCGTCAAGACCGTGTTCTCGATCCACAATGTGGCGTTCCAGGGCCAGTTTAGCGACACCGTGATGGAGGACATCCTGGGTGTGGCGCATATTCCGGCGGCAGCTACGCAGTTGCGCTGCGACGCCTGCAGCATCAACTACATGCTGGGCGCGCTGCACTATGCCGATGCCATCACCACGGTGAGCCCCACCTATGCGGGCGAGATCCAGACGCCCGAGTTTGGCGAGGGCCTGGACGGCGTTCTGCGCGAGCGCTCCTACGCGCTGCAGGGCATCCTCAACGGCATTGACGTTGCGAGCTTTGACCCGGCAACCGACAAGCGCATTGCCGCCAACTACACCGTGGAGGACCGTTCCGGCAAGGCCGTGTGCAAGGCCAAGCTGCAGGAGGAGCTGGGCCTCGAGGTTCGCGACGACCGCCCGCTTATGGTAATGGTCACGCGTCTGACGCGCCAGAAGGGTATGGACCTGGTCATGTACGCGCTCGACCGCATCCTGGCCGGCGGTGTGCAGGTGGCCGTGCTGGGCACCGGCGACCGCGACTATGAGGACGGACTGCGCTACTTCCAGGACAAGTACCCCGGCACCATGGCCGCGCGCATCGAGTTTGATCCGGCGCTGTCGCAGCGCATGTACGCCGCCGCCGACATGTTCCTGATGCCGTCGAAGTTTGAGCCCTGCGGCCTGTCGCAGATTATCGCCATGCGCTACGGCACCCTGCCCATCGTGCGCGAGACCGGTGGCCTGAAGGACACCGTTGTTCCGTACAACGAGTTCACTGGTGAGGGCACGGGCTTCTCGTTTACCAACTTTAACGGCGACGAGATGGGCGACGCGGTCTTCCGCGCGGCGCGCCTGTTCTGGGATAACCGCGATGCGTGGAATCAGCTGGTCACGCAGGCCATGAGCCAGGACTTTAGCTGGACGCGCTCGGCCGATAAGTATCTGGACCTGTACTTCTTTATGCATCCGGAGATTGAGCGCCCGGCGGCTGTGGCTGAGGCTGAGGAGCCTGAGGCAGTTGAGGCCGAGACGGTGGTGCCCGTTAAGGAACCCGCTGCTGCCGAGGAGCCCAAGGCCGAAGAGAAGCCGGCTGAAGCTGAGCCCGCTAAGGCCGATCCTAAGGTAAAGGCCGAGGCCGCTCCCGAGCCCGAGCCTGAGGTGAAGCCCGCTGCGAAGCCTACGGCAAAGAAGACAACGACTCGTAAGACGACGGCTAAGAAGGTCACGACCAAGAAGGCCGCTGCTAGCAAGACCACCGCTAGCAAGACCGCCGCTGCCAAGGCATCTAACGCCAAGACAACGACCACGCGCAAGCGCACGACCGCCGCTGCCAAAAAGGCCGCCGAGGCCGAGACTGCCACCGAGGTAAAGGCCGCCGCCGAGGCTAAGCCTGTGGCAAAGGCTCCGGCCAAGACCGCTGCCAAGAAGACGACCACGACCGCCAAGAAGGCCACGGCTACGAAGTCGACGACGACCAAGGCTGCTACGACGAAGGCCGCCGCGAAGACAACCCCGAAGGCTGCTGCAAAGCCCGCCGTCAAGGTCGAGGAGGCGCCCTCCGAGCCCAAGGCCAAGGCAGCTGTCGAGGCAAAGCTGGCCGCCAAGACCACCACGCGCAAGCGCTCTACGACGACGGCCAAGAAGGCCACGACCAAAGCTGCTGCTCCCAAGGCAGAGGCTAAGGCCGAGGAAAAGCCCGCAGTAAAGGCCGAGCCGGCTTCGAAGGCCGCAGAGGTCAAGACCGCTCCCAAGGCTACGGCAAAGGCCGCGCCCGCCAAGGAGGCTCCGGTCTCCCCCGCTGTTCCGGCCGAGGAAAAGGCTCCGACCAAGAAGACCTCCGTCCGCAAGGCAACGGCCACCCGCAAGCGCCACTAATCCGGACGATTAAAACTTAATCCTCAACGCAAAAGAGGGCGCCCCAACCAGGCGCCCTCTTCTTGGTTGAACATCTCTAGTAAAAAGAAGCCCGGTTTACTACGACAAAATGGCTCCGGCCGGCCACGGCGGGTAATCTACGAAATTGGCAACGCTTCTGCCTGCGGTTTTAATATCATCAAAATGACCGTGGTTGAGATCATCCAATTCATCGTAGTAAACCGAAGTAGTTATGTTTGGCTACAAATAGTATCGGTATAGACGTTTTTAAGTATCGCGTTAATTTGGATGGTAAAACGATTTTCTAGGACAACCGTTCGCCGATGGTAAACGGATGTTGTTTATACAGCCTGTGTACAACAGATATACTTATATCCTGTGCGTAAAGCCCATGGCCCGCAGGCCGTGATTCTATTGAACTGGACCGTATTATGAGATTGATTCACAACAGCCGTCTACCGCAGTTTCGCACTCCGTTTGGCGCTGTGACCACTGGAACTTCCATTTCGCTCTCGGTGATTTTGGAGGATGCCGACCCCAACCAGGCAACGCTTACCCTGCGCACCTGGGTCGATGAGATCGGTGAGTCTCTGTATCCCATGACGCACGAGGGCGACGGCATATTTACCGTAGAGCTTGAGTGCAACGAGCCCTGTCTTATCTGGTACAGCTTTATCTGCAATATCGAAGGCCAGCCCGAGGTCCGCCTGGGCGCACCGCAGGGTCGCACCGGTGGCGAGGGCGTAACCTACAACTACGCCGAGGTCCCGTCTTTCCAGATTACCGTCTACAAGCACCGCGAAGTTCGTCCCGAGTGGTACGAGCGTGGCATGGTTTACCAGATCTTCCCCGACCGCTATGCACGCGACGAAAACTGGCGCGAACGCACGCTTGCCGAAGTTGAAAAACCGCGCAACGGAATCCAGCGCCGCATGGTCGAGGACTGGAACGAACCGCCCGAGTACGAGCGTGCCGAAGACGGCTCCATCAAGACCTGGGATTTTTACGGCGGCTCGCTCAAGGGTATCCAAAATGACCTGCCCCGCATTGCCGAGCTGGGCTTTACGGCCATCTACCTCAACCCCATCTTTGAGGCCGCGAGCAACCACCGCTACGACACGGCCGATTACACCAAGATCGACCCGATCCTGGGCACCGAGCAGGACTTTACGGAGCTGTGCGAGGCGGCCGAGAAGCTCGGCATTTCCATCATTCTGGACGGTGTGTTCAACCACACGGGCGATGATTCGATCTACTTCAACCGCTACGGCAACTACCCCGGCGTCGGTGCTTGGCAGAGCGAGGACTCGCCGTGGCGCGATGCGTTTTACTTCCACGAGGACGGTTCGTACGACTGCTGGTGGGGTGTGGGCAACATGCCCGCCATCAACGAGAGTTCCGAGCTTGTACGTGAAAAGCTTCTGGGCAAGGACGGCGTCATTCGTAAGTGGCTGCGCGCTGGCGCCCATGGCTGGCGTCTGGACGTGGCCGACGAGCTTTCCGACGACTTCCTGGCCGAGATTAAGAAGGCCGTGCTCGCCGAGAAACCCGATGCACTGCTGCTCGGCGAAGTCTGGGAGGACGCCTCCAACAAGATCAGCTACGGCCATCTGCGCCGCTACCTGCAGGGCTCCGAGCTCGACTCTGCTATGGATTACCCCTTCCGCAACATGGTCATCGGCTTTTTGATGGGCTACAAGAACGCCTATCAGGCAGCCGAGGATATCGAAACCCTGCGCGAGAACTACCCGCGCGAGGCACTGTCCTGCGCGCTCAATCTGCTTTCGAGCCACGACCGCCCGCGCATCATCTCGGTGCTCGGCGGCGGCCCCGACGAGTCGCAGCTGCCCGAGAGCGAGCGTAGCAAATGGCGCCTGGACGAAAACTCCATGGGCCTGGCCAAGAGCCGCTTTTGGTTGGCGACGCTCATGCAGATGACCTTCCCCGGCGTGCCCTCGATCTATTATGGCGATGAGTACGGCTTGGAGGGCCTCACCGATCCGGGCAACCGCCGCACCCTGCCGACCAAGGACCAACTCCACGACTTCGATACGCTGGCTATCGTTAAGAACGCGTCTGCCGTACGTCGCGCGCTGCCCTTTATGGTTGACGGCGAGATCAAGGCCTTTGCGCTCAACGACGACGTCTTGGCCTATACCCGCACGGGCAAAGACGGCGAGGCCGCGACGGTTATCATCAACCGCAGCCTGCGCAATTCGCACTGCGTGACGATTCCAGCGCCCGGCGAATGTGCGAGCGACGTGATCAGCGGCCACGAGTGCGAAATCCACAATGGCACCGTTACGCTCGACCTGTACCCGTTGGGCTCTTCGATCATCTATCACCATGCCGAGCAGCGCCTGCAGGAGCCGCTCGATCACGGCGCGGGCGTCGTGTGCCATATCACCTCGGTGCCGACCGACGACGGCAAGCCCGGCACAATCGGTGCGCCCACGCGTCGCTTTATCGACCACCTGGCCGCCATGGGCATGCGCTACTGGCAGGTTCTGCCCGTCAATCCCACGGACTTCTTCCGCTCCCCCTACGCCGGTCCTTCGGCCTTTGCAGGCAATATCGACCTGCTGCCCGAGAGCCACAAGGAGCTGGCCGCCGACTTTGCTACCTGGAAGACCCGCGGCGGCGAGGATGCCGACCCGCTGTACACGGCGTTTAAACATCGCAACGCCGACTGGCTCGAGAAGTACTGCGTCTACATGGCGGTCAAGAAGCACTTTGAGGGACTGTCGCGCCACGATTGGCCGGCGGATGTCGCGCGCTACAACGAGCACCTGATCGATGACAAGCGCTTCCACGACGAGGCCGAGCTGCAGGCGTACATGCAGTATCGCTTTGACCTTGCCTGGTGCGAGCTCATGAACTATGCGCACAAGAAGGGCATCGAGGTCATCGGCGATATCCCGATGTATGTCTCGGACGATTCGGCCGATGCGTGGAGCGAGCCCGAGAACTTCTGGCTGTCCGATACCGGCAAGGCAATCGAGGTCTCCGGTGCGCCGCCCGATAACTTTGCGCCCGAGGGCCAGGTGTGGGGTAACCCGACGTTCCGCTGGGATCACATGAAGCAGAACGGCTATAGCTGGTGGATGGATCGCCTGCGTCGTGCGTTTTCGCTCTACGACCGCGTGCGCCTTGATCACTTCCTGGGCTTCCACAGCTACTTTAGTATCCCTGCAGGCAAGGCTTGTGCCGACGGTCGCTGGCTGGCGGGACCGGGCAAGGACCTGTTCCAGACAGCCTACGACGAGCTGGGTCCGCTCAACTTTATTGCCGAAGACCTGGGTTATCTGACGCCTGGCGTTCGTGCGATGGCTTCGACTTGCGGCTTCCCCGGCATGGACGTGCTGGAGTTTAGCGACTACGACGTTCGCTGCGGAATTCATCCCACACCGGGCAAGATCCTGTACACATCGACGCACGACACCTCGACGCTTGCCGACTGGTGCACGCGCTCCTTTGCGGGCGGCGACGAACCGAGCGGCGTTGCATTGGCAGGCGAGCTCATGGGCAATGCCCTGGCAAGCGATGCTCCACTCGTTATGATGCCGCTGCAGGACATACTGGGGCTGGGCGATGATGCACGTATGAACGTGCCAGGCGTGGCCACGGGCAACTGGACATGGCAGGCGCAGGAGGCCGACGTTGCCGCGGCCGAGGACAAAACTGCACAGCTCCTGCGCAGCACCCATAGATTCTGGGGCGAAGCGTGATAAAACCCCCGATATAGGGTACAGTTACAGCTGTTTGAATTTTTGCGGGCAGAGCGATCTGCCCGCTTTGTGCTGAAAAGGAAGTATTATGGCGCGCTACGATTACAAGTGCACGAGCTGCGGCAACGTGTTTGAGGTTGAGCACCCCATGTCAGAGACGCCCGAGGTCGTATGCCCCAGCTGCGGTGCCCCGGCATCCAAGACGTTCTCGGCCAGCGGCATTAAGTTCGACGGAATCGGTTTCTACAACACCGACCAGCGCAGTGGTGGCTCCAGCACCAGCGCCACCAGCGGCTGTTGCGCCAACTGCCCGCATAACCACTAAAGACCAAGCAGCCCAGGCATCTCTATGAGTTGCGGTGAAATAAGGACTGTTTGGCAGGTTGAACCTGCTATTCAATCCCTATTTCTCCACAACTTTGTAGTTACTTGCGCACCAGCCTGGCGCAGAAGTGTCCGTCGTAGGAGTCAGCATTTACGGGGACGCTCTGGAATAGTCCTCGGTCGTTTTGGCGTACGGAGACGAGCTTCTTGGCTTGTTCGAACTCGGGTAACTGCAGAATCTGGACTTCGGAAAGCGGAGCCACGGTAAAGCCGGCACCCTCGGGCGAAGACAAAAACGCATCCACAACCTGCGTGTTCTCTTCATCAAAAACCGAGCAGGTGGCATAGATAAGCTCACCGCCGGCAGCCACGCGCGCGGCCGCTTCCTTGAGCATCGTCAGCTGCAGGCGGGGCAGCTCAACCGTCACATCCTTTTCGGTCAAACGCCAGGGAATCTCTGGGTGACGGCGCATGGTGCCAGTTCCCGAGCATGGGGCATCGATAAACACCGTATCGAACAGAACGGGTTTACCAAGCATCGCATCGAACGACGTGAGGACCTCGTCGAGCTCGCAGGCATCGCCCGAAACCGTGCGAACACCCGTAATACCCGCCTTATGCAGACGCGCGAGATTCTGATCACACTTGCGGTCGTGCAAATCGAGTGCGGTATGCTGACGATCGTAGCCGGCACGCTTGGCCTGGCACATCATCACATAGGTCTTGGTGCCACGACCGGCGCCGATCTCTAGGCAACGCCCGGGACGGGTCGCCGCAGTAGCGATGAGCTGGGCGTTAAGGTCCGAGGCCACGGCCGCAGCGCGCTCAAACACGCCGGACGCAACCGTGACCTGCGCATCGACCGGTGCATGGCAGCCCGGGAACACGGGCGCAACAAGCTGCGAGATATACGGGTCGGGTTTGGTGGCAAAAGCGTTCTCGTGCAAAGCGAGCGGCGCGGGAGCCAGATTGCCGGCAAAGTTGAGCGCGCCCTCGGGTGTGTCGAACGATGCCATAATGCGAGCACAAAGCCAGCGCGGCAGACCCATCAGGCGCGACAGGCGAACCAGACGACGTTCGGACTCATCGGCATCCGCTGCGGCGGCAAAATCCTCAACGTTGTCCGCGACCTTATGCAGCACGGCATTGGCCAAACCGGCGGCTGACTTAGCACCGCTGCGCACGAGCTCAACGCCCTGACTCACCGCAACACGACCCGGCGTATGCAGATAGAGCATCTCGAAGGCCGAGATACGAAGCGCCATGCGCACACGAGGCGCGACCTTTTTGGGCTTATCGAGAAACTGGTCGAGCAGCTCATCCAAAATGCCCTGGGTGGCCGCAACGCCAAGTGCCAAACGAGCGGCAAAAGCAGAATCGCGCTGGTCAATGGCCTTGGCCAAAGCACGGGACGAGAGCACGTCGCGAGCGTACATGCCGCGGCGATCGGCCTCCATCAAAACATCAAGCGCGAGCTTGCGCGCGGGGGAAAGCTTACTCATGACAAAACACCCCACGAAAGATCCGCACCCTGCAGGCCGGCAGCCCAGGCAGAAGCAGCCATAGCACGCTTGCCATCGGGCTTAACCTCGAGCAGTTCAACCGCGCCATCGGACAGGCCCAGGTAGACGCGCTTGGCCTGAACGGCGACGAGTCCCTCGCCAAGCGACACATCTGCCGGTGCTGCATCGAGCACGCGAACGGTCTTGCCGGCAATCACGCAACGAGCGGGAGCGGTATCGGACGAGGCAAGCACATGACGCACGCAATCAAGCGCCGCCATCTGAGGATCCAGACGCATCTCCTGCTTAGAAATCTTGGCGGCATGCGTGACGAGCGACTCATCCTGTTCAGTCCAGACGGCGGTACCATCGGCAAGCGAAGGAAGCGTATCGGCAAGCAGCTTGCCGCCAAGCTCAGCAAGCTCCATGGTCAGCGCCTCAGCATGCTTACCGGCAACCGACGTGGAAGCCTGGGCACAATAAGCGCCCGTATCCACGCCATGCCCGATGCGCATGATGGAAACGCCAGCAACCTCGTCACCAGCAAGAATGGCACGCTGAATAGGAGCGGCGCCACGCCAACGAGGCAGCAAGGACGCATGAACATTCACAATACCGAGCGGTGCCATATGCAGCACCTCATCGGGCAAAATGCAGCCATAAGCAGCCACGCAGAAAATGTCAGCCTGGGCAGCCTGGAGCGCCTCAACAACCTCAGGCGTCATACGATTAGCCTCAACAACCGGCAAACCAAGTTCGAGCGCCTTGGCCTTAACAGGAGAAGGCTCGAGCTTCTTACCACGCCCGCGAACAGCATCCGGACGAGTAACAACAAGCGCAATCTCATTCCCAGCCTCGACGAGCGAAGTCAAAGAAGGCACAGCAAAATCGGGCGTACCCATAAACACAATACGCATAAAGGACGTCTCCCCTCAACCAAAGCCGAGACGGCTACAAAAAGCAACGGAAAGCCAAGTACCCAGCCCATCCGCAATAACATTTCAACAAGAACAAATATACCCAAAACCAAAGAAAGAGCCGCAATAAAAGCAGCTCTTCCAACAAAGCAAGTATCAGCGAAGACGCCCTTCCCTGGCCCGACGGCACCCGGGCGAGACAAGCAGCGTCAACGTAGTCCCCGGGGCGCCCGCCTATATCGTCCCGCGCGCAGTTTCGCAGCGCAGCGAGAATGTTTGAGCACGGGATGATATAGGCGGGCGCCCCGGGGACGGACAAACCTACTCCGTCTCGCCCGGTCGAGCGCCGCGGGCCAGGGCGTCCTGGTACTCCTTGACGGCCTTGAGCCTCTGCATGGGCTTCAGTCGCTCGAACATAGTGTTGCCGTGCAGGTGATCGATCTCGTGCTGCAGGCACACGCAGAACAGGTCGCCCGAGGCCTCGTAGCGAATCAGGTTGGCGTCCAGGTCATACGCCTCGACGACGACATGGTCGGGACGCTCGATCTCGCAGCTAATGCCGGGGATGGACAGGCAGCCCTCACTAAATGGAACGAGATGGTCGCTCTGCTCAACAATGACAGGGTTGATGAGCACGTACGGGTCATAGTCGTTCTTGTCGCTATAGTCGCAGTCGATGGTGACAAGTTGGATGAGCTCGCCAATCTGCGGGGCAGCCAGCCCGCAGCCGCCGTTCTCGAACATCATCTTCTTCATCTTCTCGGCAAGCGCCTCGATCGCCGGGGTGATTTCCTCGATGACAGCGCACTCCTGGCGCAGACGAGGGTCGGGCGACAGTACGATTCCGTTGGCTTCCATGGCCATCCTTTCGGGTTGTTACATCAAATCATAGGCGTCGACGTCAACGCTCACGCTCACGCCGCGCACGGAGCCCGCCTCTTTGAGACAGGCGTCGATATCATCAGAGACATGGTACCCTACCGGCGACTTCACAAGCAGGTGGAAGCGGTAACGGTCCTTGGCTCTCTCGATTACACACGAAGCCGGGCCCAGCACCTGCGGCACGGCACTCCCCGCCCGCAAAAAGTCGGGCGCGGCGGCGTGCCAGCGGCGCTTGAGGAGCTTTGCAATGCGCCCGATATAATCCTGCGCATCGTCGCGGCTTGCCGACCACACCAAAATATTGACCAGGCGTACGAACGGCGGATACAGTGCGTCGCGGCGCTGGTCCAGGTCGTAGCCGGTAAAGATCGAGCGATCGTGCTCGGCGACGGCGCGGATGACCGGGTCCTCGGGCAGATAGGTCTGGATGATGACCTCGCCGGGGCGATCGCCGCGACCGGCACGGCCCGCTACCTGCTCGAGCAGGTCATAGGCACGCTCCCCCGCTCTAAAATCGGGCAGCTTGAGGGCAAAGTCGGCATTGACCACGCCCACGAGCGTGACCTCGGGAAAATCGAGGCCCTTGGCAATCATCTGGGCACCCAGCAACACCGCGCAATCGGCCGCATCGAACTGCTCGAGCAGCTTTTTGTGCGCATCCTTGCCGCGCGTGGAATCGGCGTCCATGCGTATGATGGCAACGTCCTCGGGCAGCATCTGGTGCAGTGCGTCCTCGATCTGTTGCGTGCCCAGGCCCATTTTTGCCAGGTAGCGGCTACCGCACTTGGGGCAGCGACTCGTGGGCGCGGGATACGGCTGCACACGCCAGGACGAACCACAGGTGTGGCACTGCAGCGTATGGGTGCGTTCGTGGTACGTAAGCGCCGTGGAGCAATGGTTGCAGGTAGGGACGCAACCGCACTCGCGACACATTAGGAACGACGCAAAGCCGCGACGGTTGTGCAGCAACACGGCCTTTTCGCGACGCTCGACCACGCGCTCGAGGCCTTCCATCAGCGGTTTTGAGAACATTGAGCGGCTACCGTGCGAGAACTCACGACGCAGGTCGGCAATACGTACCGTAGGCAGCACGGCGTGTCCCGGGCGTTCGGGCATCTCGACGCGCGTCCAGGTGGCACCGTTATACGAGCCACGACGGCAGCGGTCGAGGGCCTCGGCAGAAGGCGTGGCCGAGCCCAACACGAGCGGGCAGCGATAGCGACGCGCCACCTCGGCCGCTACCTCGCGCGCATGGTAGCGCGGGCTGGAGCCCTGCTTGTAGCTGGTCTCGTGCTCCTCGTCGATGATGATGAGCCCAAGGTTGCTGAGCGGGCAAAAAAGCGCCGAACGGGCTCCGACGACCACGCGCGCGGCACCGCTGGCAACCATATCCCATTGGTCCAGGCGTTCACCGGCCGAAAGGCGCGAATGGAACACGGCGACCGTCTCGCCAAAGCGCGAGCGGAAACGGCCGACGGTCTGGGCCGTCAGCGAGATCTCGGGCACGAGCACGCAGGCCGAACGGCCGGCCGCCAGCACGCGCTCAATCGCCGAGAGGTAGACCTCGGTTTTGCCGGAGCCCGTAACACCGTCCACAAGCACCACGTCACCGTGCGCATCCAGGCGAGCGCGCTCAATCTGCGCGAGCGCCTGCTGCTGGCCGTTGGTAAGTGCGACCGGCGCCTTGCCGCTCGCGGAGGACAGCGTAGTCTGCTCGCTGCAACCACGCCAGGCGCGGCGCTCCTCCACCACCACGACGCCGCGCTTTTCGAGCGCCTTGATGGTCGCCGACATACTGTTGTAGAGCAGGTTGAGATCGCGCGTCGTGACGGGGCCGCACTGGAGCGCCTCGATGAGCTGGCGCTGGCGAACGGCGGTCTTGGGCGGCGTATAGTCGAAGCCCTCGGGCGTGAGCATGACCCAGCGGTTTTGAATAGGCTTGACGGCGGGGCGCTCAACGGTCCACACACCGTCGTCGCCCTTGACCACGCGCGGGCTGCCACCCGGAGGCAAAAACAGGCGCAGGCACTCGGACAGCGTCGCGACGTACTCGCGGCTCATCCAGCGCGCGATGCGGGCAGCCTCAGCGGTAAAGAGCGGTTTGCTGAGGATGGCTTCGACGGGCTTGATGCGCGAAGGGTCGAGGGCGTTGTTGCCTTGCAGGTCGCCCAGCTCGAGCGCAATATCGACGATGTAGCCTGCGGCGGCACGGTTGCCAAAGTGGACCAGGACCGTCGATCCGACCTGGGTCTCGTTGACAAGGGACTCGGGGATGCCGTAAGCAAACGGTTCGGACAGCGCGCGGGTGGGGATGTCGAGAACGACGCTCGCGTAGGCGGCGATGGGCTCAGGTGCAGGCTCGGGCTTGGCCGGGGCAGCGGCGGATGACGGTGCCGTCGGAGTCTCCTCCGGTTCCGGTGAACCAAAGAGCGAAAGTTGCTCGGCCATGGCCCCAGCACCTCCATATCCCATACGTCTACAGAAACAAGAGCCCCGCTCTGAGTGAACGGGGCTCGAATACATACGTTTGCGCGGCGATTACAGCGCCATCGTGCGGGCGCGGTCGATGCGCGCCAGGCAGTCGTCGCGGCCGACGAGCGCCATGGTCTCGCCCAGCGGAGGGCTCACCATGTTGCCGCAGACGGCGACGCGCACAGCCTGGAACACCACGCGCTTCTTAAGGTCCATCTGCTCGGGCAGCGGCTCAAGCGCGGCGTCGATGTTGGCAGCCGCCCACTCGTCCACGCCCTCAAGCGCGGCCTTGGCGGCGTCCAGAATGGCACCCATGCCCTCCTTGGCCAAGCCCTTGTTGACGGACTTCTCGTCATACTCGAGCGTCTCGGCCGTAGCAAAGATGGGAGCGGCGACGGTCACGGCGTCGGCCGGCATCTTGGTGCGCGGTTTAACGATGGCAGCGAGCGCGTCGATCCAATCCTCGCCGTACTCGACATTACCCTCGATGAGACCCGCCTCGTGCAGCTCGGGGACCATGATCTCGTCGGCAAACTGGGCGTCGGACATGCCGTTGATGTACTCGGCATTGACCCAGTCGAGCTTCTTGGGGTCGAAGGTCGCGGGATTCTTGGAAATGCGGTCGAGCGAGAACTTGCTGGCCAGAACATCGCGCGGGATGATCGTGGTCTCGCCGTCGAGCGACCAGCCGAGCAGCGCCAGGTAGTTGACGAAGGCATCGGACAGGTAACCGGCGTCGCGATACTCCTCCACCGAGGTGGCGCCGTGGCGCTTGGAGAGCTTTTTGCCGTCGGCACCCAGAATCATGGAGATGTGGGCGAACGTGGGCACGGGCGCGCCGAGGGCCTCGTAGACCATGACCTGGCGCGGGGTGTTGGACAGGTGATCGTCGCCGCGGATGACGTGGGTGATCTTCATCATGGCGTCGTCGACGACGGTCGCGAAGTTGTACGTGGGCGTGCCGTCGGAGCGGAAGATGACAAAGTCGTCGAGCTCCTTGGCATCGAAGGTCACCTCGCCGTGGACAGCGTCGTGGATGACGACGTCACCGCGGTCCTCGGGCACCTTGATGCGCAAGACGTAGGACTCGCCGGCCTCGATGCGGCGACGGGCCTCCTCGGGATCAAGATCGCGGCAGCGACGCTGATAGCCCTGGAAGGGGTCCTTGCGCTCCTGCGCGGCCTTACGGTCGGCGTCGAGCTGCTCCTTGGTGCAGAAGCAGGGATAGGCCTTGCCCTCGTCCCAAAGCTTCTGGGCGGCCTGCTTATACAGGTCCAGGCGCTCGGTCTGGGCGTAGGGGCCATAGTCGCCGCCCACCTCGGGACCCTCGTCCCAGTCCAGGCCCAGCCAACGCATGGCGCGCAGAATGATCTGCGTGTTCTCGTCGGTGGAGCGGGTGGGGTCGGTGTCGTCGATGCGCAGGATGAACGTGCCGCCGTTTGAGCGGGCGAAAGCCCAGTTATAGATAGCGGTGCGGGCGCCGCCAATGTGCAGCTTGCCCGTCGGTGAGGGTGCAAAGCGGACGCGAACGTCTGATGCCATGGATATCTCCTCGATTGCAGGATGGTTGTCTAACCGCACCAGTATAAAGCAACAATGCGACCTCCGCACAAAGGGCACCGACCCGCTCATTGGGGACAGACTTAAATGACCAGTCGTTGGGGCGTTCTTAGTTTAAAGCTGGTCATTTAAGTCTGTCCCCAATGAGTAGGTGCGGAAAGGGTGTGAATGTTGGATTTACGCGCTATGATGTGCCCTTACATACAGAGCCCGGCGGAATGGTAACGGTCGCCGGGACACGTTATTCGAAAGGACAATCATGTCAGAAGAACTTCGTTCCATCCCACCACAGCACGGATCGTTTGTGTTTACGTCGGAGTCGGTGACCGAGGGTCATCCCGATAAGATCGCTGACCAGATCAGCGACGCCGTACTCGACGCAATCCTCGCCAAAGAAATAGAGCTCCAGGAGCAGGGCTATATTGCACCCAACGGCGTGCCCGCCAACGTGGAGAACGTCCGCTGCGCCTGCGAGACCCTCGTGACCACCGGCACCGTCATCGTTGCCGGCGAGATCCGCACCCAAGCCTACGTCGACGTGCAGGAAATCGCCCGCGGCGTCATCCGCCGCATTGGCTACAACCGCGCCAAGTTCGGTTTTGACTGCGATACCTGCGGCGTCATGAGCCTTATTCACGAGCAGTCCCCCGACATCGCCCAGGGCGTCGACGAGTCGTTTGAGACCCAGACCGGCGCTACCACCGACCCGATCGACCTGATCGGCGCCGGCGACCAGGGCATGATGTTCGGCTACGCCTCCAACGAGACCAAGACCTTAATGCCCATGCCGCACTACCTTGCCAGCCGCCTGGCCGAGCGCCTTGCAGCCGTGCGCCACGACGGCACCCTCGCCTACCTGCGCCCCGACGGCAAGACCCAGGTCACCGTACGCTACGAAGATGGCAAGCCCGTCGAGGTCACGACCATCGTCATCTCCACGCAGCATGCTGCCGAGATCGAGGACATGGGCAAGATCAAGGCCGATCTGATCGAGCACGTCATAACCCCGGTTATGGCCGCCGAGAACATGCCGTGGGACAACGCCGACATCTACGTGAACCCCACCGGACGCTTTGTCGTGGGCGGCCCCATGGGCGACACGGGCCTGACCGGCCGCAAGATCATCGTCGACACCTACGGCGGCTACGGTCGTCACGGCGGTGGCGCCTTTAGCGGCAAGGACTGCACCAAGGTCGACCGCTCTGCCGCGTATGCCGCACGCTGGGTCGCCAAAAACGTGGTCGCCGCCGAGCTGGCCGATCGCTGCGAAGTCGAGCTGGCCTACGCTATCGGCGTATCCAAGCCGCTGTCAATCATGGTCGACACCTTTGGCACCGCACATGTCGCCGAGGACAAGATCGTCGAGGCTGTGGAGAAGACCTTCGACCTGCGCCCGGGCGCCATCATCCGCGACCTGGACCTGCGTCGCCCCATCTACGAAAAGACGGCAGCCTACGGCCACTTCGGCCGCGAAGACTCCGACTTCACCTGGGAAAAGACCGACCGCGTAGAAGAACTCAAAGCAGCCTGCGGCCTGTAGGCTAACAGCAAAAGCTGCAACCACATAACGATGCGCCAAAAGAAGTACCGGCTCCAACCGGTACTTCTTTTTTATTTAAACGATGGTGAAGATGAGCCGACCTGGGACATGGAATAGGTCATAGGCCGATAAATTTCGCAGCAGAGCGACTCCAACCATGTATCCTAAGTTCCGAGGGCTTTGGTATTTGGTCGGTCGCGAGTTCCGCACGAGCCGGAGAGCACTTAATGTGCTCTCCGTGCGAGCAGGACTGCCCGAGCAGGCGACCAAATACCAAAGCCCTCGGAACGGCGGGACAGAGTATGCCCCGTCCCTCGGGACGACGGGATAGAATAGGAGCGCATATGGCAGGCAAGCCGCAAACACTAGCTACGACCTCGGCATTCGAGATCTTGGGCCCCGTCATGGTCGGCCCCAGCTCATCGCACACCGCCGGCGCCCTGCGCTGCGCCCAAGTTGCCGCCAGCCTGTTGGAAGGTCGCATCACCAAGGTCACCTTTGGCCTGTGGAACTCCTTCGCCCACACCTACCGCGGCCACGGCACCGACCGTGCGCTCGTCGCGGGCATACTGGGCCTCGACACCGATGACGAGAACATCAAGCAGGCCTTCGACCTCGCACGCGAGCAGGGCCTCGAATATCACTTTGACATCAAGGGCGACGACGCGTCCATCCACCCCAACACCGTCGACATTGACATGGTCGACGACACGGGCGCCACGGCACAGGTCCGCGGCGAGAGCCTGGGCGGCGGCAAGATGCGCATCAGCCGCATTAACGGCGTCGGCGTCGACATCTCGGGCATGTATTCCACGCTCTTCGTGGCGCACAAGGACGTCCCCGGTGTACTCGCCGCGCTCACCAACCTGCTCGCCTACGCCCATGTAAACATCGCCTTCTGCCGCACCTACCGCACCGAAGTGGGCGGCCAGGCCTACTCCGTCTTTGAGACCGACGGCACGCCCGACGACACCGTCGTCCCCATGCTGCGCAAGCTCGACAATGTCGATTACGCAACGTTTATCGAACTCCCCGGTTCTGCCTCGTCGCTCTCCCCCGGCGTCTCGGCCAAGGAAATCTTCGACGACGGCGAGCAGTTGCTCGATGCGTGTGAGGAACTGGGGCTCAGCATCGGCGCCGTCATGGCCGTTCGCGAGGCGCGTCTGACCGGCGAGGCCCACGCCGTCGCTGCCATGCGCCGCGTGCTCGACGTCATGCGCGAGGAGACCACGGCCCCCATCGCCAATCCGCAGCGTTCGCTCGGCGGGCTTATCGGCGGCGAGGCCAAGCTTGTCGAAGCCACCGGCCGCAACGATTTGAGCGCAAGCCTGATGGGCCCCGTTCAGACCGATGCCGTGGCCCGCGCGATGGCCGTGCTCGAACGCTCCGCCACCATGGGCGTGATCGTCGCCGCCCCCACGGCAGGCTCAGCGGGTGTTGTGCCCGGCTGCGTGCTTGCACTCGCCGATCGCCTGCAGCTCGACGACGAGCAGGTCATGGACGCGCTCTACTGCGCAGCCGCCATCGGCCTCAACCTCACCACGAGCGCCTGCGTCGCCGGCGCCGAGGGCGGATGCCAGGCCGAGGTGGGAAGCGCCGCCGCCATGGCAGCCGCCGCGCTGGTGCAGATGCTCGGCGGCACGCCCGAGCAGGCGCTCGACGCCAGTTCCATCGCGCTGAGTAACCTGCTGGGCCTCGTTTGTGACCCCGTCGGTGGCCTCGTGGAGGTGCCCTGCCAAAACCGCAACGCCATCGGCGTAGCAGCGGCCTTTAGCTCGGCACAACTCGCCCTCGCAGGCATTAAGAGCTTGGTGCCGTTTGACCAGATGGCACATGTAATGCTCTCGGTGGGCCACGCGTTGCCAGCCACGCTGCGCGAGACGGCAAAGGGCGGCATCGCGCAGGCTCCGGCCGCACTTTCGGCCTGTGCAAAATGCGGTGTGTGCGGATAGCGACTAAGAACGACTCAAAGGTGGGACATTTGTCCCAGCTCTTTCGAATGCCACCGTTTCCGTACCACAAACAGCAGGGCAATCGCTATAATGCAAGCCCAGTAAAAACACGATGAACCGCAAGGCGAAAATCGAAGGATATGCATACGATGTCGCAAAACGATCGAACTCAACTGATTCCCGATCCGCAGCAGCCGAGCAGGCACACCGGCGGCGTTCAGTCACCGCGTCCTATCGCGCCGAGCCACGGTCAGCAGCGTGGTGCGGCAAACGCGCCCCAACGCCCGAACCAACAGCGACAGCAGCGTCAACAACGTCAGCAGCGCCAGGCAAACGGCAATGCGCCCAAGCAGCCCCCCACGCACGCCCGAGGCGATCGCGGCCCCGCGCGCAAGTCCGCCGGCAACAATAAGTCGGGCAAAAAGACGACGCTCTTTGTCGTCTTGGGTCTTATCGTCATTGTCTATATCGTAGGAATCGTAGCGTTTTCGCAGCTAGCCTACCCCAACACCACCATTGCCGGCGTCGACGTCTCGTTCTCCAACGCTTCGTCTGCCGCTACCAAGGTCAATTCGGCATGGAAGCACTATAAGCTCACCGTGACAGGCGATGACTTTAGCTGGACCTATCAGCCCGAGTCCGATGAGCCCATCGTCGATGGCGAAGCTGCCGCAAAAGAGATTATCAGCCACAACGAAGCCTTTGTATGGCCGGTCCGCCTTGTGGAATCCTTAAGCGGCAAGGCCAAAACAACCGCTACCTCCAACGAAGTCGATCTTGATCAAGACGTCGACCTGTCCATGCTCTCCGATACCTTTGACCAAAAGAAGTTTGAGAAGGATCTGGGCGCCGCCATCGACGAGTTTAACGAGGGGCGTTCGGGCACGTTCGAGGCCAATAGCTCCTATGACGAGCAGGCCGGCAAGTTTACCGTCGAGAAGGCGCGCTCCAACGAAAAACTCAACCGCGAGCATGTCATTAAGTATGCCGAGCTCGAGCTTGCCTCGCTGGCCGAGACCGTAGATCTTTCCAAGCTCGGCAACGATGCCTATGAGCCGCTCAATGGAACGCTGACCGATGATCAGATTCAGGCCGCATGCGATGCCGCCAACAACTTCCTGGGCGTCAACGTGACCCTCAAGCTCAACGGCGAGGATGCCGGCAAGGTTGATGGCAGCTCCGTGTTGCAGTGGATCAGCTTTGCCGATCCGGCCAATCCCACGCTCGATACGTCGCAGATCAGCAGCTGGGCAGCCGAGCTCGCCAACGGCTTTAATACCGTGGGCTCCACTCGCTGGTGGACGCGCGCCGATGGCAAGCAGTGCGCCGTCGAAGGCGGCGACTTTGGTTGGTCCATCGACAGCAGCTCGCTCGCCAAGCAGGTCGAGGACGCCATTAACAACAAGCAGACCGGCGAAATCGAGATCAAGTACTCCCAGAAGGCCGACACCTTTACCGCAAAGGGAGAGCCCGACTGGAAGGCGTATATCGACGTCGACCTGTCCGAGCAGCACGCGCGCTACTATGACGAGAACGGTAATATCGTTTGGGAGGCCAACTTTATATCCGGCAAACCGGGCGAAGACGCCACCCCCGAGGGCGTGTGGCAGATCAGCAGCAACGACGGCGGCAGCACCCTGATCGGAGCCAAGGACCCCGAGACCGGTAAGCCCAAATACGAAAGCCCGGTGAGCTACTGGATGCCGTTCGAGGGCAATATGATCGGCTTCCACGATGCCACCTGGCAAAACGACAAGAGCTTCGATAACGCCGAGTCGTACAAATGGTGCGGCAGCCACGGCTGCATCAACCTGCGTCTGGCAGACGCCAAGGCACTTCACGACTGCATCAAAGTCGGCCTGTGCGTGGTTGTCCACTCGTAGTGCAACGCGCGCATTCCTACAACGTGGAACCGCAGCGACCAATCTAACAGTTCCGAAAGAAACCGTCCTATGCGCCCGCCCCAACCGGTGGGCGCATATACTTATCGAGGTACTTTCTATAAAGGAGACGCTATGCCGAATGTCCCCACGACCACCCCGGGCCCGGATGATACCGAGCACACGCTCGAAGATGTCACCGAAACGATTCCTCTGATTACAAACGTACATGCCGATAAGCAGAGCGGACGCGCGAACGATGCGACCGAGATTTCCGATGAAGAGGCATATGCCAAGCTCAAGGCAAAACGTGCCGAACGTCGACGCAAAAAGCTCATCCGACGCGGCATTGCGGCCGGCGTCGTGGCCGCCATTGTGCTCATCGCCGTTGTCGTGACCTTAGCCATCAACGCACGGCCCGCAGGCAACAACGGGCCGGTGACCGACATGGTGACCGAGGGCACGTTTACCACAACGGTCGAGGCGAAAGGCCAGCTCAAACCCATTTCGTCCTCAGTGGTCTCCCCTTCTGTCGACGGTACGGTCGATTCGATCAACGTGCAGGCGGGCCAATCCGTCAACGAGGGCGACGTGCTTATGACCATTAAAAACGACGAGCTCGATCGCAACGTTGCCGAGGCGCAGCGTGCAGTTGCTGCCGCTCAAGAAGACCTCGCTAATGCGAAGAAAGCCGCAGCTGCCGCTCAGGCCACCCCAACGACGGACGTCGATGGAGCTTCCGCAGCGGCTGGCGTCTCCGCCGCATCGGCGGACACGAACGCCGTATCGGCCGCGCAGCGCAGCCTCGCATCGGCCCAGGCAAACCTCGATCAGGCGAACGCCAAGGCGGCCAGTCGTACGGTCACGGCCCCGAGCTCGGGCAGTATCGTGGAGCTCAACGCCAAGGTGGGCGCCACGGTAACAGGCGGCATGATCATGGGCGAAAGCGATACGAGCGGCGGCAAGCAGTGCATGCAGATCGCCGACCTATCTAAGATGAAGGTGACCGTGCAGGTGGGCGAAAAGGACATCGCCAAGATCGCCGTTGGGCAGAGTGCCAACGTCACGTATCCCGCGTTTCCCGATATCGTAAGCCAGGGAACGGTCACGGCCATCGCCTCGGTGGCAAACTCCGACGCCACCAACGGTGGCGGCGGCAGCGTAACCTTTAACGTCGACATTCTCATAGAGGCGCCCGACGCGCGCCTGAAGCCGGGCATGACGGCCGAGGTATCGGTGGTGACCGAGCAGCTCGACGACGTGGTGATGGTGCCGACGATGGCGCTCATGACCGAAGACGGCGAACACTATTACGTCAACGTGGCAACCGATGACGAGGGCAAGCATACCCGTCGCGTGAAGGTGACCGTCGTGACGCAAAACGACAACGAAGCCGTAGTCGGCAAGACACAGGTCAAGCGCGACGACCAGGGCAACGAGATCAACCCCAACGTGCCGGTCACCAAGCTGCGCGATGGCGACACCCTCGTCATGGACACCGGAGCGGACGCAACGGCTGACGGCGGCTACAGCACGGATTCGGGCAGCATGTCTGACGACGAGGGCATGTAATGCGTCCCGTTATCGACATCCGCAACGTGCGCCGCATTTTTGAGAGCGAGGCGGGTTGCGCCCACATCCTGCACAACGTGAGCCTGGCGGTAGAACCCGGCGAGTTCGTCGCCATTACCGGCCCTTCGGGCTCGGGCAAGTCAACGCTCATGAACATCCTGGGCTGCCTGGACAAACCGACGGCGGGCGACTATTACCTGCAAGGGCTCAACGTGGCCGAGCTCGATGATGACGAGCTCACCGAAGTCCGCGCCCTGAGCATTGGCTTTGTCTTTCAGAGCTTCAACCTGCTGCCGCGCCTGTCGGTTATCGAAAACGTCATGCTGCCGCTGGCCTACACCAATGTGCCCCGTAGCCAGCGCGAAATGCGCGCCGTTCACGCGCTGCAGGCTGTCACGCTGCCCGTCGACCACTGGGACCACCGCATATCCGAGCTCTCGGGCGGCCAGATGCAGCGCGTCGCAATCGCGCGCGCCCTCGTCAATGACCCGCCCATCATCCTGGCCGATGAGCCGACGGGAAACCTGGACTCCGCTACCGGAGCGCTTGTGATGGAGACCTTCCATAAGCTCCAGAAGCGCGGCAAAACCATCGTGCTTATCACACACGACCCCGGCATCGCCGCCGAGGCCGACCGTGCCGTGACCATCCGCGACGGTCGCATTCACGATGGCGCGTATATTCCACATGCACCGCGGACCCTGCGCAGCGCCGTGGATAGCCTGCCCATGATTTCCGCCTCCGCCAACCCGCCGAAAGGAGAGATGGCATGAGCGCCCGCGATCTCATCCAGGAAGCCCTTCACTCGCTCGAGGCCAACAAGGGGCGCAGCCTGCTCACCATCCTGGGCATTGTCATCGGCATCGCCTCGGTTATCGCCATGACTTCGCTCATCGGCGGCATCCAAAACAGCCTGGTCAACAGCCTGGGCCTCAATGCGGCACGCATGGTGCAAATCTATTCGTCGCAAGAACTCACAGAGTCGGACATCGAGAAGCTTCAAAAACTGGTGCCGCAGATAGAGCAGATCGGCATTGTCGACAGCGCGTATACCGAGTACAAAACCGGCGATAAAAGCTATACCGTCATGGCACAGGGTGTCGATAGCGACATGCTCGACGCCGTGGGGGCCGGAAAGCTCGTTGCGGGGCGTACCTATTCCCAGGCCGAGTCTCAATCAGGCTCGCGCGTGGCGCTCATCAGCCGCGGCGGCGCCGATCAGCTTTACGGCAACGAACAGGATGCGCTGGGGAAAACCATCAAGGTGTCCAACGGCGAGGTGCAGATTGTCGGCGTGATTGACGGCGGCAGCGACTCCATGGGCTCGCTCACGCTGTATATGCCACGCGAAACCATCTCCGGCCTGTTTGGCGACGAGAATCCTTCATTCCCCAGCGTGACGGCGCTCGCCGCCGAGGGCACGGACATGGATGAGCTCTGCAAGACCATCGAGTCCAAGGTGCGCGCGATGAAGGGCATCGAGGAGGAGGATGAGTACAACAGTGTATCGGCGACCTCCATGAAAAGCGCCATCGATGCACTCAACTCCTTTATGGGCGCGTTTTCGCTCATCATGGGTGCTGTCGCCAGCATCTCGCTGCTTGTCGGCGGTATCGGCATTATGAATATGATGCTTACCAACGTAACGGAGCGCATCCGCGAGATCGGCATCCGCCGCGCTCTGGGCGCAAGTCGTCGCGATATCACTGCGCAGTTTTTGGCCGAATCCTCGGCGCTGTGCGTCACCGGCGGACTGCTAGGTGTCCTGATTGGCTATCTGCTGGCCTGGGGCCTCGCGATGTTTGCCTCCGGATCCGGGATTCTTGGCGAGCTCGGAGCCAGCGGGCAAATCATACCGAGCTTTTCAATCGCCACGGTGCTGCTGGCCTTCGCCGTCTCCGTCGGCATCGGCGTAATCTTTGGCTTCTACCCCGCTCGCCGCGCAGCAAAGCTCGACCCCGTCGAGTGTCTACGCTACCAGTAAGCCACCACCAATAAGTTGCGGTGAATTAGGGACTGAATATGCTATCTAACAGCAAAAACAGACACTATTTCACCGCAACTGATTGAAGGGCCCTAGGCGCGGCGAGCGCCTAGCGCGCGAACTCCCGTAAGAGCGCGTCTTCCACTTCACGAAGCGAAAGGGTCCCGCCTCCCTCGGCGGGACGGGTGACCACGATGCAGCGCGCTCCCGCGTCGCGCGCGGCGACGAGCTTCTCGGCCGTGCCGCCTACGGTTCCCGAGTCCTTGGTCACAAGCCACTGGGCGCCCACCTGCCGAAGCATCGCCTCGTTAAGCTCGCGGGTGAAGGGCCCCTGCATGCCGATGACGTGCGACGGCGAAAACCCCGCGTCCATGCACTTCGTTATAGCACCGGGCAGCGGGAGCACGCGCACGAAGAAGCGCTCCGCGAAATCGGCGACGCGCGTGTAGGGAGCAAGCTCCTTGCTCCCCGTCGTGAGAAGCGCGCGACCCGGGTTCTCGGAGAGAAAGCGCGCCGCGCAGGCGATCGACGCGACCGGCACGACGCCTTTGGGCAGCGCCTCGGCCGGGCGCGCAAGGCGCAGGCATCGTGCACCCACGGCGAGCGAAGCGGCCCGGATGTTGCCGCTTGCGAGCGTAGCGAAGGGGTGCGTGGCATCGACGACGATGCGCGCGCCGGAAAGCTCACGCTCCATGTCGCCCTCGTCGAGCCTGCCCGCATGCACCTCGATGCCCGGAAGCTCGCCCAAAAGCTCGCCTCCGTACTCGGTTGCCGCGTAGGCACGGGCGGGGATGCCCGCCCCGCTCGCCCATTCGCACAGAAGGCGGCCCTCGGTGGTGCCGGCGAAGATGCGCAGGGCCGGCGCGGATGCGGGGGCCGTCACTTCGGGCCGCCCGTGCGCGTGATCTGGTAGAGCAGCGCGTTCATAATGGCGGCCGCCACGGTCGAGCCGCCCTTGCGACCCCTCGCGACGATGGCCGGCGCGCGTCGCGTAAGTAGCTCCTCTTTCGCCTCGACCACGTTCACAAACCCGACCGGCACCCCAACGACGAGCGCGGGCGCGATCTTCCCCGCGTCCATGAGCTCGGCGAGGCGCAGAAGTGCTGTGGGGGCGTTGCCGACGGCCACGATGAGCGGACCCTCGATGCCGCAAGCTTTGTCCATGCTCGCAACGGCGCGAGTCGTGCCCGCGGCGCGCGCAGCCGCGGCGACATCAGGGTCGGCCATGTAGCACACGGCCTTGCAGCCGAGCTTCGCGAGCGCGGGCTTGCTTATGCCTGCGAGCGCCATGTTCGTGTCGGTGAGCACCGTGGCCCCTGCGCGCAGTGCGTCGAGCGCACAGTGCGCGGCGTCATGGGTGAACACGAGGGAATCGGCGTACGAGAAGTCGGCAGTGGTGTGGATGACGCGCTTCACGACGGGCTCTTCGAGCGGCGGGAACGTGCGGCCGCCGAGCTCTTCGGTGATGATCTCGAAGCTGCGCCGCTCGATGTCGCCGGGCGCCATCTCCTTGGAATCCATCTAGTACTCCACTCCTTCCCTTGCACATATCCCCTGAGCATAGGGGTGTTTCTCGCACCGCATCTCGGTTATGTAGTCGGCCTTCTCCACGATCTTGCGGGAAGGCGCACGCCCGGTGAGCGCTACTTCAACGCCGCGCGCGGACATATCGAGCGCGCGGTCCACGAGAGCCTCGTCGACAAGCCCTTTCGAAAGCGCGTCGAGCGCCTCGTCGAGCACGAGCAGCCCCTCCTGAGCGCCCTCGAGCTCGGCGAGCGCAGAAGCGAGGTTCCCATCGTGCAGCTCGCACGTCGCGGCAAGTTCTTCCGACGTCATCGACCAGGTAAACTTGTCCGACACCTTCCCCGCGAACACGGGCACGCCGAAATGCTCGGCGAGCAGGCGCGCCTCCCCGCTTTCGCCGTCTTTCAGGAATTGCACGACGACGACGCGGCGGCCTGCGGCGAGCATGCGAAGGGCGAGGCCCATCGCCGCCGTGGTCTTGCCTTTGCCGTCGCCATGATACACGTGGATCATACGCCCTCCTCGATAATGCGGTAGACATACTCCATGTCGAGCGCCCCGCGCACGCCGTCGGCCAGGCGGTCGAACTCGCGCGCACGGTGATCGGCCGCGGACGCCGCGCCCGCAGCACCCACGACGCTCTCGGGCAGGCCGCGCATGCGCGCAAGCGAGCGCGCGAGGGCAAGCGCCACCCCCGGTTCGTCGAACAGGCCGTGGAGATAGGTTCCGAACACGTTTCCGCAGGCCGCGCCTTCTGGATTGCCGCCAATCGTGCCCGCGGGGGCGCAGGAGACGGTCGTTTCGCCGTCGTGAATCTCGTACCCGCGCGCCGTCATGCCGTTCCACACCGAGAACGCGCCTTGGGCGCCCGTGATGCGAAGCTCCGACTGGGCGAGGCGCTTTTCCTCCTTGAACACCGTACTTGCAGGGATGAGCCCGAGGCCGCGCGCGGTGCCAGCGCCTTCCCTGCCGTGCGGGTCGGAAAGCTCGTCTCCCAAAAGCTGGTAGCCTCCGCATATGCCGAGCACCGGCGTGCCCGCGCCCGAAAGCGCGCGTACACAGGCTCCGATGCCGCTAGCCGCAAGCCAGCGCGCGTCGTCGAGCGTGGTCTTCGAGCCGGGGAGCACCACCAGGTCGGGTCGGCCCAGATCGGTCGTCGAGGAAACATAGCGCACGCCCACGCCGGGCACGCGCGAAAGCGGGTCGAAGTCGGTGAAGTTCGACAGATGCGGAAGGCGCACGACGGCGACGTCGATGACGCCGCGCGCCTCGCGGGCAGATAGGCGCGGCGCGAGCGAGTCCTCGTCGTCCAAGTCGAGCGTGAGATACGGCACGACCCCCACGACGGGAACCCCGCACATCTTCTCGAGCGGGGCCAAACCCGGGCGCAGGATTTCCACATCGCCGCGGAACTTGTTCACCACAAGCCCCCGCAAAAGCGCGCGGTCCTCGGGTGCAAAGAGCGCGACCGTGCCGTAGAGCTGGGCAAACACCCCGCCTGGGTCTATGTCGCCCGCGAGCAGCACGGGGGAGGACACGGCGCGCGCGAGCCCCATGTTGACGATGTCGTTTTCGGCAAGGTTGATTTCGACGGGGCTGCCGGCGCCCTCGATGACGATGACGTCGTTTTCCTCCGCGAGCGAATCGAACGCCTCCAAAATCTGCGGCATGAGCGCCTTCTTTCGCGCGAAGTAGTCCCTCGCAGCGAAGGCTCCCTGCGCCTTGCCGGCCACGATGAGCTGGCTTCGGTGGTCGCTTTCGGGCTTGAGCAGGATGGGGTTCATGCGCACGTCGGGCGCGATGCCGCACGCCTCGGCCTGCATGATCTGGGCGCGCCCCATCTCGAGCCCATCGGCCGTGACACCGCTGTTGAGCGACATGTTCTGGCTCTTGAAGGGAGCCGCACGCAGGCCGTCCTGCGAAAGCACACGGCACAGCCCCGCCGCAAGCAGGCTCTTCCCCGCGTTCGACATGGTGCCCTGGATCATGATGGGCTTCGCCCTACCCACGGGTATCGACCTCCTTCGCCGAGCCTCGGCCATCCGCGCCCGCCATAGCGCCGCTGCAAGAAGCGCCGCCCCGTTCGTCGGGTTCGCCTTCGCCCGATGCACCTTCCGCCCGAAGCGCGCGACTGAACGCCATCGCAAGCCGGGCGTTCTCCTTGCGCGTGCGCACCGCGACGCGGCACCAGAAACGGGACAGTACCGAAAACGAGTCGCACGTGCGGACCAAAACCCCCTGTTTATACAGGCGCTCGGGGATGTCTTTCGCCGGCGTGCGGACTAAAAGGAAGTTCGCATCCGACGGCACGACGAAAAGCCCGAGCGAGGAGAGCTCGTGGGAAAGCCACGCTCGCTCGCCCGCCAATACATCGCGCGTGCGCGAGACGTATTCGACGTCTTCAAGGGCGGCGATGCCCGCGGCCTCGGCGACCGAGGAGACGGGCCACGCCTGCCCCGCCCGGCGAATCCCCTCGATGAGTTGTGCGTTTCCGCTGATCAGATATCCCAACCGCAACCCCGCCATTCCGTAGAGCTTGGTGAACGCGGAGAGCACGGCCACATGGCGCGAACACGCGGCGCGTGCGGCCACGCTCCTTTCGCAGGCGTCGGGCGCAAATCCGAGGAAGCACTCGTCCACGACGAGCAGCGCGCCCACCTGCTCGCAGCGGCAAGCCGCGGCATCGATCACGCGGGGGTCGACGAGGCGCCCCGTCGGGTTGTTCGGATTGCAGAGGTACGCCACGTCTCCCGGCCCCTCGATCGCGCGGGCGAAGGAGGCGGGCACGTCGAAGTCGTCCGCTTCGGAGAGCGGGAACTCCTGCACGCATGCGCCGTAGTACGATGCCGCCTCCGCATATTCAGAGAACGTCGGCGCGCACGCGACGATGCGTTTCGGGCGCACCGCCGCGGCGAGCCGCCAGATGATGTCGGACGCGCCCGCGCCGCAGACGATAGTATCTTCGGGAATGCCCTGGGCGCGCGCTAGGGCGCGAACGAGGGCGCGGCTTTCCCTATCGGGGTAGGCGTCGATTCGAGAAAGCGCCTTGCAAGCTGCGGCGACGGCGCGCGGCGAGGGGCCTGCCGGATTCACGTTCACCGAGAAGTCAATGAGATCGGAGGCGCCCCCTTCGCAAGCGATGCCGAGCGATTGCGAGCTGCCCCCATGCGTACGGGCGCGCAGGATTCCCCCAGCAGCTCGGGGCGCGGCGTGGTCTTCCCTCATACCATCGCCCCCACGGCGAGCACGACCGCCGCGCGCGCGGCGCCGAAGACGACGAGCGCGCATACGGACGCGGCGAGCATGAGCCTTGTCGCCCGGGCGATGTCGCCCCACTCGATTTCGCGGGACGCGTCGCCTATCGTCGGTTTCTCAACGAGCTTGCCGAAATACACCGCGGGTCCTGCCAGGCACAGCCCGAGCGCGCCTGCACACGCTGACTCGGTCTGCGCCGCGTTCGGGCTCGCATGGCGACGCCTGTCGCGGCGCCAGATGCGCGCCGCCCCGCGCGCGTCGAGCCCGACGATCGGGCACACGGCGATCATGAGCAGGGCCGATAAGCGCGAGGGAATCCAGTTCACCGCATCGTCGAGGCGCGCCGAGGCGCAGCCGAAGTCGATGTATCGCGCGTTTTTGTAGCCCACCATGCTGTCGAGCGTGTTCACCGCCTTGTACGCCATGCCCAAGGGCGCACCCCCGATCATAAGGTAGAAAAGCGGCGCGATGACGCCGTCGCTCGCATTCTCCGCTACCGTTTCCACGGCGGCGCGCGCGACGCCCTGCTCGTCGAGAACAGACGTGTCGCGTCCCACGATGAGCCCGACGGCTTCGCGCGCCGCGACAAGGCCGCCCTTCGAGAACGCGCGGGCCACGGCCAGGCTCTGGCGGCGCAGCTCGCATGCCGCGAGAATCTGATAGCTCGCCCATGCCTCGGCCACGAAGCGCAAGCCGGGGTGAACCATGCCGCAAAGATGCAGGATTCCCCAGGTCAAAAGCCCACACGCAAGCGGAAGCGCCACGGCGAGCACAAGCCCTGCGGCGCGCATGCCCGCGGACGTTTGCGGGAATGCGCCCCGCAGGCGGCCTTCGGCCCACGTGATCGCGCGCCCCATGGCGACGACGGGATGGGGAAGCCAGCGCGGGTCGCCGAAGGCAAGGTCGGCCGCGAACCCGGCGGCGACGGCAAGAATCGTCATCACCGAGCATCGCCCCCCGAAGCGGGGCGAACGTCGCGAAGGCAGCGCCCATCCCAGGTGGCAGCCCATGCGCCGCCCGGCTCGGTATGCACGTCGAAGTATCCCATTTTCGGGACAGCTAGCTCGGAGAGCAGTGCTTTCACGGTACCCGCGTGAACGACGAAGACGGCGCGCCCACTCCCCTGGGCGCGCTCCGATTCGCACGCCTCCCGAAACGCCGCGACGACGCGGCGGGTGAAATCGCTCTTGCCCTCGCCATGCGGGCACCGCGTCTCGCACCAGGAGTCTACCCAGGCGCGGTAGCGCACATCCTCTTTAAGCTCGGCGGCGCTTCGCCCCTCGAAGTCACCGAAATCCATCTCGCGCAGACCGGGGCACGCCATAAGGTCCGCGTTCGGGAAGAGGATGCGCGCCGTCTGGTCGGTGCGGGCCATGCCGCTCGTGAAAACACGGAACGCGTCACGATCGCACGCGAGGTCGCGCAAAGCGCGCTCGCCCGCGCTCGACAGGGGCTCGTCGGTGCCCGCCCCGCTGTAGCGATGGTCTTCCGTGCCCGCCGTGGCACCATGGCGCACGAAAACGACTTCCAAAGGCGCGCCCACGCCCTGCGTCCCTCGAGGCGCATCGTCAAGGTTTCCTTTGATGACCTGGGGTATCCCGCACGTCATGCGCACGACGACGTCGGCGCGCGCAGCGAGCGCGCATCCCAGGCGCCCCGCGCGCTCGCGCCATTGGGAATCTTCCGCGCGCATGGGGACGACCCCCGAGCCGACCAAGGGCAGAATCACTACGTCGAAGCCGATCAGCCGCTCGAGCGCCCGGTCAGCGTCGAGCGCGCGTACGAGTTCCTCAGCACGGTACGCGACACGGCCGGCAAAAGCCGCGGGCACGCCGCCCTCCGCAAGCTGCGCCGCGTCGACGAAATCGTCCGCCGCGAACCCGAGCTTTTCGCGCACGAAGGTCCTCTTCCCCGAATGCGCGCCACCTACCACGAGAATCATAGGAGCATGCCCCCCGCCACCAGCATGGCAAGCATCGCGAGCTCGGCCCATTGCAGAAACCATCCGGCCAAATCACCCGTCACCCCGCCGAAGCGGGACAGGGCAACATGGCGGTACCACGCGAGCACCAAAAGCCCCGCCACCGCTATAAGGGCGCCGACGGCCTGAGCGCACGCGACCATCCCTGCAGCCGAAGCAGCAGCGAAAGCGCAAAGCGGCACGACGATCTCCGCGCGCTTCTTCGCAGGCGAGAGCCCCGCGGCCATGCCGTCCGCCCGCGCGGCAGGCCAGCATTCTACGGCGAGCCCCGAAAGCGCGCGGGAGAACACGAGCGAGCACAGAAGCGCGAGGAACGCCCCCGTCGTAAGCGGCAGCGCGGTGAACAGGGAAAACTGCAGAATAAGGTACACAACAACACCGATGACCCCAAAGGCGCCCGCCCGCGGGTCGTGCATGATCTCGAGCTTTCGCTCGCGCGGGGCCCAACTTGCAAGCGCATCGGAGGTGTCGCAGAGCCCGTCTAGGTGGATGCCTCCCGTCACCGCCACAGGCAGCGCCACGAGCACGGCCGCGACGATGGTCGCGGGCACGCCGAGCAGGTTCGCAACGTGTCCCCACGCCGTCATGAGGAAGCCTTCCGCAAGGCCCACCAGGGGAAACGCGGCAAGCGCATGGGTTGACCCGAAATCGGTCCAGGCCGATTTCGGGACGGGGATGCGCGAGAACGTTCCGAACGCCGCGCCGATTGCCTCTGCTATCTTCACCTTGTAGGTCCTTCGCCTTTCATCCACACGGGAATCCCGCATACCACTTCGACTGCGCGGTCGGCCAGCGCCGCCACGCCCGCATTCACGCGCGCGAGCGCGCGCCTCCATGCCTCGGTCCCCTCATCGTAGCGCATCCCATCGGCGAACACGTCGACGGAGACCACCACCGTATACGCAGCGGCCTGAGCGAGCCGTTCGATGCCTCCAAGCACCTCGCGCGCCGCAGCGTCGGGGTCACGTGGGGACAAGCCGCCTTCCGCGAAGAGCTCGTTCGCAACCAGGTTGCCCACGTCCTCCAAAAGAAGCGTGCAGCCGCACGGAAGCCCGGGCACTGCGGCGCCCACGTCACGCGTGCGCTCGAGGGTGGAAAACCCCTCGCCCTCGCGCATCGCCCGATGGCGCGCGATGCGGCGGGTGCCCTCTTCCCCGAAGGGCTCCATCGTTGCCAGGTACACGCGGGGGCCGTCGTGCCCGAGGCACAGGGACTCGGCATAGGCGCTCTTGCCGCTCGCGGCGGCGCCGATAACGAACGTCACCGTCATTTCCCAGCCTCGAAATGCTCGTAAGCAGCCATGCCAGTCGCCGTGAACGTCTTCCCATCCCGGTACACGCGCAGCGCAGAATCCAGAAGGGGCAGATACGCCATGGCGCCCGCGCCCTCGCCCAAATGCATGCCTGCGTCGAGGGGTGCCTTTATGCCGAGCTCGCGAAGGAGCTCCTGGCTTGCGGGTTCGCTTGATGCGTGGGTGCCCACGAGGTAGCCCAAGGCGTTGGGGCACAGGCGCGCCGCGCACAGGGCCGCCGTGCAGGATATGACCCCGTCGAGGAGCGCCGGCGCCTTCGAGGCGGCGGCCCCCAGGTAGAAGCCGCACATCGCCGCGATGTCGAAGCCGCCCACCTTCGAGAGCACGTCGATCGGGTCGGCGGGATCGGGCGAGTTCGTGTCGATAGCACGTTCGACCACGTCGCGCTTGCGCGCGAGCGAGGCGTCCGAGAGCCCCGCGCCGCGCCCGACGAGGCTCCGCGCGTCCGCCCGGATGAGCACTGCGGCCACCGCCGCCGAGGTGGTCGTATTGCCGATGCCCATCTCGCCCGCGGCGAGAAGGCGCACGCCGGCGCGGGCAAGCCCGTACGCGACGGCGATTCCGACCTCGATCGCGCGCACGGCCCCATCACGAGACATAGCGGGGCCATGCGCGATGTTGCCGCTCCCCCGCCGCACGTTCGCGCGCACCATGCGCGCGTCTTCTATGCCCCGGGCCATACCCACGTCGATGGGCACGACCTCGGCACCCGCGAACGCCGCCATGCGGCAGGCGCTCGTGGCCCCCTCGCACATGTTGCGCGCGACGGCTCGCGTCACGTCTTGCCCGCTTTGCGACACGCCTTCGGCAACGACCCCGTTGTCGGAGAAGAATACCGCGAGCGCACGGGGGAACTCAGCCACCTCGGCGCTCCCCTGAGCTGCGGCGATACACGCGACGGCGTCTTCAAAGTCGCCCAATCCCCCCAAGGGGTGCGCGATGGAGTCCCACGCGGCGTACGCGGCGGCGCGGGCGCACTCGTCTGCGGGCGCGATCCGGGAGAGCGCGGCTTCGAGCACGGCGCCCGGCGCCGACGAGAACGTGCGCTCGACTTCCTCGCGGATACAGGCAAGCGCGGTTTCGGTTGCTTCAGCCATACCGTCTCCTCTCTGCGAACGACGCTGCGGCAGACGCGAACGCGCGCGCAACGTCGGGGTTCGCAGGATAGTACACATGCGGGAAGCCCGCAACCAGGGACGGGGTGGTCGTCATGCACGGCCAGCCCTTGTCGCGCCAGGGCTTCTGCGCCCAGAAGTCGCCGCCCGGGCAGGTGGACTGCCAGTAGTGGAACTCGTGCGCGCGGATGCGTGTGCCACGCGGCCCGTAGAGCCCGTCGCGTTGGGAAGCGAGCTCCACGTACCCGAAATGGGACAGCCTTCCCCCGTTCTCGCTTGCGCCCTCAAGGGCGCCCGCAACAGGCCAGCGCCGACCCTCGCTATCGGCGAATTCACGCTGCAGGTACAGAAACCCACCGCATTCGGCGACCGTCGGCATGCCGGATTCCACCGCGCGCCGCACCGCCTCGCGCATCGGCGCGTTCTCGGAGAGCTGCCGCGCATGGAGCTCCGGGTAGCCGCCTCCCAGATAGAGGGCGCTTGTCCCCCGGGGCAACTCGCTATCACACAGGGGGCTGAAAAAGGCCAGCTCGCAACCCAGGTCCTCGAGCGCGCGCAGGTTCTCCTCGTAGTAGAACGAGAACGCCTCGTCACGCGCGACGGCGACGATGGGCCGCGCTCCCGCGATCGGCTCCAACCGGTAAGGTTCCTCGCGGATATCGGGTGCCGTCGCCGCTATTTCGAGCAAGCGGTCAATGTCGACGCTCTTTTCCACCAGCTCGGCCATCTTGTCGATGCGCGCGGAGAGCTGCTCGACCTCGTCGGCGGTCACAAGCCCCAGATGCCGGCTTTCGAGCGAGAACGCCTCGTCGGCGGGGATATTCCCCAAAACCGCGACGCCCGTGTGCTTCTCGATCGCTGGCGCCGCGTAGGCGCAGGCAG
>CATZMG010000015.1 GCA_958421655.1 uncultured Collinsella sp. | reverse complement strand
GTCGTGCGATGCGAGCCGCTACGACGAGGTCATGGAGGCGCTCGCAAGCGCTAAGGGCCGTATTCGCAGCCTGTTGGCTCGCTCGCTCGATTGGCGTGTTACGCCCGAGCTCGATTTTCGCATCGATCGCTCGACCGATGAGGCCGAGCGCATCACGCGTGCGCTGGAAAACGTTCCCGCCACGCTTGCGATCGAAAAGGACGAGGACGGCTATCCGATAGCGGATGCCGCCCAGGAGGCAGCTTTAGATGACTAATTCCGCCGACCTCGCCTCGTGCGAGTCTGCAGATATTCAGCGACGCATCCTCGAGCTCATCGAGGGTGCGTCCTCCATTGCGATTTCGGGACATACTTCTCCCGATGGCGATGCCTTGGGCTCCGTGTTGGGTCTGGGCCTTTCGCTCATGAAGTTTTTCCCCAACAAGGACATTGCGCTGCTGTTGGCAGACGATGACCCGGTTCCGCGTATCTACCGCTTTATGGAAGGCTCCGATCGCCTGGTGCCGGCATCTGCGTACACCGGCAATCCTGACCTGTTCATCTCGGTGGACGTACCGGTCGTAGAGCGTCTCAATAATTCCGCCGAGGTGCTTCGTCGCTCCAAGCATGTGGTGTGCTTCGATCACCATCCGGCGCGCGAGGAGTTTGCCGAGCTCAGCCTGAGGCGCGTCGAAGCTGCAGCCTGCGCCATGATCATCGACCGCTTCTTGGACAATTGCGGCATTGTCGCACGTGATGGCGTTGCAACCTGCCTGCTGTGTGGCTTGGTTACCGATACCGGCCGTTTTCAGTACCAAAACGCCGACGCCGCCGCGTTCCATGCAGCCTCGCGTCTGGTTGCCCACGGTGCCGATCCGGCGCGTGTGGCACTCGAGGTCTACCAGAGCATGCGCGTTGAGTTTTTGCACCTCAAGTCCATCGTTATGGGCCGCATTAAGACGGTGGCCCACGGGCGCGTCGCGTATAGCTACGCGTACCAGAGTGACCTTGAGGCGTGCGGTGTCACCTCGGATGAGTGCGACGGTCTGGTTGACGTGGTGCGCTCGGTGATGGGCGTCGAGGTCTGCCTGTTCCTGAAGGGCATTGAGGGCGATACCAAGGTGCGCGGCAACCTGCGCTCCAAGGGTGACCTCAACGTGTCCGAGATCGCTGCTGCCTTTGGCGGAGGCGGACATCCTGCTGCCGCCGGTTTCTCCAACAACGGAACGATTCTCGAGACGCTCACCGTGGCACTTCCCATGCTGGCCGAACTGGTAGGGGAGGATCCCGCTTCGGTGACCGTCGAGCTTTAACTTTTTGGATGGTACATGGCTCGTCGTACGCCTTCTCAACTGAATATGCTGCTCGCCGTCGATAAGCCGGTGGGCTGCACGTCCCACGATGTGGTTTCGCAATGCCGGCGCGCCCTCCATGAGCGGCGCGTCGGCCATGCCGGCACGCTCGACCCCATGGCATCGGGTGTCATGGTGGTGGGTGTGGGCCAGGCCGCCCGTCTGCTGGGCATGCTCACGCTCGATACCAAAAGCTATGTCGCCGACATCTCGTTTGGCGCCGAGACCAATACCGATGATGCGGAGGGCGAGGCGGTCCGCACGGTGGCTGTTGCCAACGAGCTCCGCGATCCTGCCTATGCCCGTGAGCGCCTGGCCGCTATGCTGGGTCCGCAGATGCAGGTGCCGCCGGCGTTTTCGGCTATCTCGGTCAATGGCGTTCGCGCCTACAAGTCTGCTCGTGAGGGCAATGCGGTGGACCTACCTCCGCGCCCCGTCGAGGTCTATGCCGCCGACCTGATCGCCGTGGGCGGCGAAGGTGATACGTGCGTGTGGACCGTGGCGTTCTCGGTGAGCAAGGGCACCTATATCCGTGCGCTCGCTCGCGACTTGGGCCGCGCCTGCGAGAGCGCCGCGCACATTTCCGCGCTGCGCCGCACGGCCTCCGGTGTTGTTTCCATTGGCGCCTGTCATGCGGTCGAGGAGCTTTCTCCCGAGTCCGCGCCCGGCTTTGCCCTGGATCCCATTGCGGCCCTGGGCGCCACGCGTGTTGACTTGCCGGGCAATCTTGCCGAAGACCTGCTCTGCGGCCGACGCATTCCCGTTGAGCGTGCGCTTGCCGATTTCGATGCTTCGAAAGCGCCGTTTGCGCTGGTGCTCGATGGGGGACTCAAGGCGCTCGCCCGCATCGAAAGTGGCCGTTTTGTCATGGAGCACGTGTTTCCGCAGGCAATCGGCGGTGTTCGATGATGTTGTCCGCTCGCGAGCTCGCGCGTATCTTTTTTGAAGGCGAGTCGGACGAGGCTCGCATCGACACTGCCGATGCGTTTGATGAGTGCGAGCACTTGGGTGCTGCCTCGATCGCCATTGGCGTGTTCGATGGCGTTCACCGTGGACACCGGGAACTCATCGAAGCGCTTGTCCGTGATGCCCGTGCCCATTGCTGTAAGGCGGTCGTGGTCACTTTCGATCCCGATCCGGACGTTGTGGTGAGTCCTTCGCCCGCTCAAAAATTGATGACGACGGCCGACCGTCTACATGCCTTGGCTCAGACCGGGGTCGATGCAGTGGTGGCCGTTCCCTTTACGCTTGAGGTTGCGGCACTCGACCATGTCGGTTTTCTCACACTGTTGTCACGTGTGGTCGACATTCGTTCGATTCGCGTTGGCAGCGATTTTAGGCTGGGTCGTGGCGGTGCTTCTGGTGTTGCCGAGATGCGCGTCTGGGGTTCCGAGCACGGCGTTGACGTGTATGGTCACGATCTGCTTTGCGAGGGCGGTGAGGCCATTTGCGCCACCCGCATCCGTCATGAGCTGGAACAGGGCCATGTGGAGCTGGCTGCTGAGTTGCTCGGCCGCCCGTATATGCTGCGCGGCGGTGTTATTCGCGGCCGTCACGAGGGCTCTGGCATGGGCTTTCCCACGGCAAACCTGCAGGTTCCCGACGGCATTCAGGTGCCTGCCGATGGCGTGTATGAGGGCCTGGTGCTCGTCGATGACACCGTATGGCCTGCTGCCGTTAACGTCGGCCTGCCGCCGACGTATGCCGACGATGCCGCTTCATCGCATCTCGAGGCTAACTTAATTGGTTATACGGGCGACCTGTACGGCGCTTCCGTTTCGCTGGCGTTTACGCGCTGGCTGCGTCCCTCGCGTGTGTTCGAATCGCTGGATGAGTTGATCTCGACCGTCGAGGGTAATATCGAGGATATTCGTCACAACTTGGGCGAGCAGGGGGTGAGTATCCGTGATTAGCGATGAGGAAAAAGACCAGGTACGCGCTGCGTCCGACTTAGTTGCCATCGTGCAGGAAACGGTTGAGCTCAAGCCCCGCGGCCATGAGTTTTGGGGTTGCTGCCCCTTCCATGGCGAAAAGACGCCTTCTTTCCACATTATCCCCGCTACGCAGGTCTGGCACTGCTTTGGCTGCGGCGAAGGCGGCGACGTCTTCACCTATATCATGAAGCGCGAAAACCTGAGCTTTCCCGAGTCAATCCGCTATTTGGCCGATCGTGCGGGTATTGAGCTGCATGACACCGGAGATCGTCGCGAGCGCGGTACCAAGCGTGCCCGCATCTACGATCTGTGTGCCGAGACCGCCCAGTTCTACCACACCATGCTTATGCGCGGTAAGGACGGCCGTCCACGCGAGTACTTTGCCAGCCGTGGTATGGGTGGCGACGTCTGCCGCCGCTACTGCCTGGGCTTTGCACCGGGCCGCAACGCGCTGGTGTCGCACCTGTCCCAGGCGGGTTTTACCCCGCAGGAGATGATCGACGCCAACGTTGCCGTGAGCCGCGGGCGCGGGCAGCTTGCCGACCGCTTCTACGACCGCGTGATGTTTCCCATCTTTGACGAGCAGGGTCACAACATTGCCTTTGGCGGGCGCATCATGGGTGACGGCCAACCCAAGTACCTCAACACCGCCGAGACGAGCGTGTTCCATAAAAAGCGAAACCTCTATGGCTTTAACTGGGCCAAGGAGTTTATCGTCGCTCAGGATACCGCCATCGTGGTAGAGGGCTATACCGACTGCATCGCCTGTTGGGAGGCGGGGATTAAAAACGTTGTCGCTACGCTGGGCACCGCGCTCACGGAGCATCATGTCAAGACGCTCACCCGCTTTGCCAAGCGCATCGTGTATATGTTTGACGGCGATGCCGCGGGCCAGAAGGCCGCCCGTCGCGCGATTCAGTTTATCGAACAGGATTCGATGGACCTGCGCTGCGTGGTGCTGCCCGACGGCAACGATCCCATGGAGTTCATCACGGCGCATGGTGGCGAGGCACTGCAGGCGCGCATCGACGCTGCCGAGCCCCTCATGGACTTTGTCTACCGTTCGCTGCAGGAGTCGAGCGACATCACCACACCGGGCGGTCGCGCCAAGGCGCTGGAAGATGCGCTGACGCTTATCTATCCGCTGCGCGATAGCTATATGATCGATACGTACTTTATCCAGATTGCCGATCTGCTGGGTTTGGATCTGGAAACAGTGCGTGCGAGCTCGGGCCGCGTGTTTCGCGATGTCGCCAAGCGCGAGGATGCGGAGCGTCGCCGTGAACAGAACTATGAACGCCAGCGGGCGCAAGCCGAGCGCTCTGGTGGCGCGGGCGGTCGGGCGTCGGGTTCTCGCGATGCCGGTCGCGGCGCTTGGGCATCGGGCGCGACGCCGCCAGTGTCTGCGCCGGTCGAAGAAGAGCCGTACGACTACGTCCCGCTCGATGCCTACGGTGCCGCTCCCGTGGAGGTTGTCGACGACCTGCCGCCGATCGATGTGCCTGATGGTGTGGGCGCTGTGCCTGTTGCTGATGGTTTGGGCGCACCGGCTGCGGCGCCGATGGTTCTTACCGATCTAGAGCGCAAGTCCTTGGCAGGGGAGCGCGAGCTGTTGACGATGCTCACGAGCTACCCCGACCTGTTCCGCACGTATGCCGACCGTATCTGCTCCATCGAGTGGGTTGACCCACGTCACGAGTCCATCGCATGGGCCGTTCTGGCAACGCCGCCGGGAACCGATCCTGCAGCCTGCATGGATGCTGCGCGCTCAGTGTGTCCCGATGCGGCAACGCTTGTGAGTGCCGGGCGCATCTCGGCGACGAGCAAGCACCCCACCGAGACGAACATCGTGTTTATGCTCGATACGCTCGAGCTCTACACCATCAAGCGCCGCATGCGTGCCGCACAGGCCAAGCTGCGCCAGGACCGTTCGCTCGATGATGAGGCCCGCCGCGCGCTGACCGTGCAGGCCGCGCAGGACTCGCAGCGTCAGCGCGAACTGCAAAAGTCGATCGGCGGCGTGGCGGACCCGTTCCGTTTGATCGGCCTGGAGGCCGCAGGCACCGAACAAGCCTAGATGTTGTGGTCAACCAGCGTATTCTCGCCTATATCCAGTCCTCTTTTTGGGTATAGACGTCAATGTGTGTGCTAAAGTATTGAGTCCTGTGGACTATGAAGGGAGAATCTGTGCCAAAAAAGACTGAGAGCACGGGTACTGGGCTGGAATCCTACGTTGCAAAGCTCATGGGCAACGGCTCAAACAGGACTTCGGTAACCGAGGACGAGATTCAGGTCGCCCTGAAGGATATCGATGTTTCTGACGAGCAGCTCACCGCGGTGTATTCCGCGCTGCGCAACAGCGGCATCCAGATTATCTCCGCGAGCGGTAACGACGACGCCCCCATGGACGTCGACGATGACGATAACGATACCGATACCGACGATTTCGATGACGACGACGAGCACGATTCCGGCTCGCTTGACGATCATGAGCTCAAGATGGCCCGTCAGGCCGACGCCGAGATGGGTTCTTCCAAGAGCAAGAAGAAGCGCACCGTGCGCACGTCCCGTTCACGCTCCCGCGTGCGTGGCATCGATGCCTCCACGGTGATGCTGACCGGCGATCCGGTTCGTATGTACCTCAAGGAGATCGGCAAGGTCGACCTGCTGACCGCCTCCGAAGAGGTCGATCTGGCCATGAAGATCGAGGCCGGTCTCGAGGCCACCGAGAAGCTTGAGGCTGCCGAGTCAGGCGAGCTCGAGCTCACGCGTGCCGAGATGCGTCGTCTTACGCGCATTGAGAACGTGGGCCTCGAAGCCAAGCAGGCACTCATCAGCGCAAATCTGCGTCTGGTCGTCTCCATCGCCAAGCGCTATGTGGGCCGCGGCATGCTGTTCCTGGACCTGATCCAGGAGGGCAACCTCGGTCTGATCCGCGCCGTCGAGAAGTTCGACTACCAGAAGGGCTTTAAGTTCTCCACGTACGCCACGTGGTGGATCCGTCAGGCCATCACGCGCGCTATCGCCGACCAGGCCCGTACCATCCGTATTCCCGTACACATGGTCGAGACCATCAACAAACTCGTCCGCGTGCAGCGTCAGCTCCTTCAGGACTTGGGCCGCGACCCGACCCCCGAGGAGATCGGTGCCGAGATGGACATGAGTGCCGACCGCGTACGCGAGATCCAGAAGATTTCGCAGGAGCCCGTGTCGCTCGAGACCCCCATCGGCGAGGAAGAGGATTCTCAGCTGGGCGACTTCATCGAGGATTCCCAGGCTATCGTTCCGCCCGATGCCGCCAGCTTCTCCATGCTGCAAGAGCAGCTCACCCAGGTGCTCGACTCGCTTGCCGATCGTGAGCGCAAGGTTATCGAGCTGCGCTTTGGCCTTGTCGACGGACATCCCCGTACGCTCGAGGAAGTCGGTCGTGAGTTTGGCGTCACGCGTGAGCGCATCCGCCAGATCGAGTCCAAGACCCTGGCCAAGCTCCGTCACCCCAGCCGCAGCAGCAAGCTCAAGGACTATATCGAAAGCTAGTCAAGCAAGAGGCGCCCTCAAGCACATCCGCTTGGGGGCGCTTTCATGTAGTCGTTGGGGACGTTCTTGAATGACTAGTCGTTTAAGAACGTTCCCAATGACAAGGGCGGAAAATTTCTTAAAAAAGTTCTTGCCCTGAGCTGATTCGTCCGTATAATAAACTTCGTTGCTTGAGAGCACGCACCTATTCCTCGGTAGCTCAATGGTAGAGCACGCGGCTGTTAACCGCGCTGTTGTAGGTTCGAGTCCTACCCGGGGAGCCAGAATTTCTCAGCCCATTCAGCTGGGCTTTTAAATTCCTCGGTAGCTCAATGGTAGAGCACGCGGCTGTTAACCGCGCTGTTGTAGGTTCGAGTCCTACCCGGGGAGCCAGGTTGTAAAACCCGTCGCTTATGCGGCGGGTTTTTTCATGCCGCGACCACTTGACTCGAACGTTGCCATATCAACATTTCGTGTCGAGGATGTAATCCCGCGACCCATCACCTCAACATGGCGCGGTCGTTGTAGAATATTGCAATGATTGCTCCCACGACATGGTGCCGTGAGCACCAGATAAGGAGATTCTTGTGTCTGAGACCATCAACGGCAGCCTGAGCGTCTCGAACGACGTTATTGCCGATATTGCCGGTTATGCCGCGATGACGTGCTATGGCGTCGTCGGTATGGCTGAGCAGCTCCAGGGCGCCGAGAGCGTGCGCCTGCTTGCCGGTCAGCGCCTCCGCAAGGGCGTGCTTGTCTCCGCCGACGAGAACGGCCTTACGGTCGATCTTCACGTCGTGCTCGAGAACGGCGTCAACATGAAGTCCGTCTGCCACAATCTTTCGAGCTCCGTTGCCTTCACCCTGCAGGAGATCGCCCAGATCGATCCCGCCAGCCTTAAGATCGGCATTCACATCGACGCGCTCAAGAGCCGTCTGAACTAGCATCCGAAAACGGAGATTCAAATACCCATGATTGCAAAGACCATTCGCACCTGTTTTCCGATCGCTGCGGCTGCTGTTTCCGACAAGGCCGAGGAGATCAACAAGCTCAATGTCTTCCCCGTACCCGACGGCGACACCGGTACCAACATGTCGCTCACGCTCGCCTCGGTGACCAAGGAGCTTTCCGCCCTTCCCGCCGATGCCGATATGGAGGCCATCGCCGGCGCCATCACCCACGGCTCCCTGATGGGTGCCCGCGGCAACTCCGGCGTCATCACCTCTCAGATCCTGCGCGGCGTGGCCGAGGGTCTTGTCTCTGCCGACGAGCCCATCACGTCCGCCAACATCGCCTATGCGTTCCGCCGCGCCGTCAAGGTCGCCTTCCAGGCCGTCCGTAAGCCCATCGAGGGCACGATTCTCACGGTGCTGCGCGATGTCTCGACCAAGGCCGACGAGTGCGAAAAGAAGAAGTTCTCGGCCGAGGACGCGCTCGATGCCATCGTCGTCGAGGCCTACCAGTCCGTCGCTCGCACGCCCGACCTGCTGCCCGTTCTGAAGGAGAACGGCGTGGTCGACTCCGGCGCCTTTGGCTTTGCCATCTTCCTTGAGAACTTTGTGGCTGCAGCACTTGGTCGCAGCACCGTTGTCGAGGATTTCTCCGCCACGTTTGATTCCGCTGGCTCTGCCCGCGACGCGGCCCTCAATCGCGTTGAGATCGAGGCCAACGACGACTGGGAGGGCTCGGAGTTCCGCTACTGCAACGAGTTCCTCTTTAAGGCCGACGCTCCCTTTGACGAGGATGAGTGCCTTAAGTTCCTGGGCTCTATGGGCGACTGCGAGTTGCTCGTGGGTGCCTACCCCGATTACAAGATCCACGTGCACTCCAACACGCCCAACCTGGTGCTCGAGCACATGCTGCAGCTTGGTCAGATCTATGAGGTCTTTATCCATAATATGGAGATGGAGGCCCACGACCGTACCGCCAAGATCCACGAGGATCAGGAGAAGGCCGCCGAGCCCGCGAAGGCCCTGGGCTTTGTCGCCGTTGCCGCCGGTTCCGGCGAGGCCGACATCCTCAAGTCCCTCGGCGTTGACGTGATCGTCTCGGGCGGCCAGACCATGAACCCCTCGACCGCCGACCTGCTGGGCGCCGTCGACCAGGTCAACGCGACCTCGGTTATCATCCTGCCCAACAACGGTAACATCCGCATGGCTGCCGAGGCCGCAGCCTCTGCCTGCACCGATAAGAAGGTCGCCGTCGTTCCTACCAAGACCGTTCCCCAGGCGTTCTCCGCGCTGTTCGCGGTCCTGCCCGATTCCGAGCTCGAGGACGCCGTCGCCGCTATGGTCGACGCCATCAGCGAGGTCCGCGATGGCGAGGTCACCCGCGCCGTGCGCGACTCCAGCGCCTCGGACGGCTCCCCGATTCACTCCGGTGACGTTATGGGTATCATTGCCGGTTCCATCGATGTGGTCGGCTCTGATGTGAAACAGGTCACGCTCGATTGCATCAACCGCATGCAGGAGGAAGAGGAGGGCGACGCGCTGACGATTCTGGCAGGCGAGGAACTGTCCGATGAGGCCTTCCAGGAGATTGTCGACGCCATTGAGGAGGCTCAGCCCGATCTGGAGATTGACGCCCATCGTGGCGAGCAGCCGCTCTATCCCGTTATCTTCTCGATCGAGTAGGCAACTGCCCATGTCCGAGCTGTGCTCCGTGCCGCGCGTCTCGGAGCGCTTTGCCCAGAGCAATGCGCTCGACGAGGATATCGCGCGACTCAAATATGTTTCGGGTAAACGTGAGGAGGCCCTTCGCCGTCTGGGAATTCGGACGGTGGGGGACCTCCTTCTCCATATCCCTCATCGATACCTGGACTTTACGCGCTCCTGGTCCATCGAGATGGCGCCCATCGGTACCGTGTGCACCATCATCGCCACGGTCGACCGTATCGTTCAAAAGAAGCCGCGTCCGCGCATGCAGGTGACCGAGGTCTCACTCGTTGACGAGACGGGCGTGCTGCAGGTCGCCTTTTTCCGTCAGCCTTGGATTGCCCAGCAGCTTAAGCAGGGCGACCGCCTGGCCGTGATGGGCAAGGTCGAGTTTGCCTACGGTTTTAAGCAGATGGCCTCGCCGCACTTTGAAAAGCTCGATGACGGGCGTGCTGCGGGCTCCATTTTGCCGGTCCATTATGTGAGTGACGGCGTGAGCCAGGCATGGATGCGCCGCATCGTAAGTGGCGCGCTCGAGGTCGTCGGCAATCCCTTCGACCCGATTCCCGCACGCTTGCGCGTTAAACGTCGCCTGATGAGCAATGCTCGTGCGCTTCGATCAATTCACTTTCCCTCGAGCATGGCTGAGCGCGATATCGCGCGCGCACGGCTTGCCTACGAGGAGTGCCTTTACCTGCAGCTGGCGCTGCGCCTGCGCAACGTCGGCAGCCTGGTCGATGTGGTGCCCTACGCCCACGCCGCGGGCGAGCACCTGGCCGCGCTCAAGCAAGCCCTGCCATTTTCGCTGAGCGACGAGCAGGAGGCCGCGTTCCAAGATATCCTGCGCGATATGTGCGATGGCGGGCGCGTGATGAACCGCCTGCTGCTGGGCGATGTCGGTACCGGTAAGACCGCCGTTGCCGCCTGCGCGCTGGCTGTGGCTACCGATAGCGGCACGCAGGCCTGCGTTATGGCGCCCACGGGCGTGCTGGCGCGTCAATATGCCGATAAGACCGGCCCCTTGCTCTCGCAGGCTGGCATGACCTGGGCGCTCCTGACGGGCGCCACGCCGACGGCCGAGCGTGAACAGATTCATGCTCGACTCCAGTCTGGCGAGCTCGACGTGCTCTTTGGTACCCATGCGGTGCTTTCGGAGAACGTCACGTTCAAGCATTTGTCGCTTGTGGTGATCGACGAGCAGCACCGCTTTGGCGTGGGCCAGCGAAACGCCCTGCGTGCAAAAGGCCCGGGTGCCGACTTGCTGGTCATGACTGCCACGCCGATCCCGCGCACGCTGGCGCTTTCGGTGTACGGCGACCTGGATACGAGCATCATCCGCCATCGTCCCGTTCCGGGGGCGGGCGTTGAGACGCGCGTTCTCACCGAGTCGAGTCGCGACCTGGCCTATGGCGCCATTCGCGAGGCGCGCGAAAAGGGGCAGCAAGCCTATGTGATCTGTCCGCTCGTGGAGCCGAGCGATTCGGCCGATGAGCTCGAAGACGTACCCGGCATCGCTCGCGACGACGAAGGCCGCGTGACCGTGCCCGTGCCGTTGCATGACACGGCGACCGAGCTCGATCGCCTTCGTCTGGCATTACCGGGGCTTACCATCGAGCGTCTTCATGGCCGCATGCCGGCGGGGGAGAAGGACCGGGTCATCGATGCCTTTAAGCGTGGCGAGATCGATGTGCTCGTCTCGACCACGGTGGTCGAGGTGGGCGTTGACGTGCCCAACGCCACCGTCATGGTCATCGAGAACGGCGAGCGCTTTGGTTTGGCGGCCTTGCACCAGCTGCGCGGGCGCGTAGGTCGCGGCAGCGTGTCGGGAACGTGCCTGGTCATGACGCACTCCAAGGGCAACGGCGGCGCGTCGACGGCACAAGACCGCCTCCAGTCGCTCGAGAAGACCTCGGACGGCTTTACGCTCGCCCAGATGGACCTGCGTCTGCGCCACGAGGGCGAAATCCTGGGTTACCGCCAGCATGGCGGCGTGACCTTGCGCTTTGTTGACCTCGATGCCGACGAGGAATTGATCGAGTGGGCCCATTTGGACGCGGTCGAGCTCTTGCGGTATGCTTGCAACCTTGACTCCGTGGCGACGCGTCCCTTGCGCGATGCGGTCGCCATGCGGTATCGACACATCTTTAAGGAGGTCAGCGGAGGATGAGAATCATCGGCGGCGAATGGCGCGGTCGTAAGATCGAGGAGCCCCGTGGTCGCGATGTCACCCGCCCCACGACCGATCGCGTGCGCGAGGCGTGCGCATCTATGGTCATGTCGGCATTCGACTTCGATCTGGACGAGGTCCGCGTGCTGGACGCCTTTGGCGGCTCCGGCGCCTTGGGTATCGAGATGCTCTCGCGCGGTGCTCGCTCGCTCACCACGTTCGAGATCGATCGCAACGCTTCTCGTCTGATTACCAAGAATATCGAATCGCTCTGCCGCGACCGTGCGCGTTGGCGCGTGGTGACGGGTGACGTGCTGGCAAGCGCTTCGCGCGGCCGCGTGCCGGGTGGTCCCTTTGACCTGGTCCTGCTCGATCCGCCCTATGCTTTTGGCGCCGAGCCGGTCGAGGAGCTGCTGCAAAACCTAGCTCAGCAAGGCTTGCTGGTGCAGGGCGCCTACGCGCTCTTTGAGCACGCCGCGGCCGATACGGGCGCTCACCCGACCGGTTTTGAGACCGTGCGCGAGAAGCGCTACGGCATAACCTCGGTTGACTTGCTGCGCTGGTCGGCCACGAACGGGGCCGAAAATGCCGACGGCAGCGACAATGACGAGGATGCGCCTTTGGAGGACGCCCATGAGTGACACCATTAACCGCGTAATCGTCCCGGGCACCTTCGATCCCATCACGTTTGGCCATATCGACGTCATCCGCCGCGCCCGTCGCATCTTTCCCAGCGTGATCGTGGCCGTTGCCGAGTCGCAGGGAAAAAACGGCGTCGGCACCACGTTTAGGCTCGACGAGCGCGTGGCGCTGGCCCGTGAGGCGCTCGGCGATATTGACGGCGTCGAGGTGCTGCCCTTCACCGGCCTCTTGGTCGATTTTGCCCGCGAACAGGGAGCAGGAGCCGTGGTCAAGGGCCTGCGTGCCATGACCGACTTTGAGTACGAGCTGCAGCAGGCCGACCTCAACTACCGCCTGGATAACGAGCTGGAGTCCATCTTTGTTATGAGTGCGCCGCAGTACGGCTATATCTCGAGCTCGGTGGTTCGCCAGATTGCCTCGCTCGGCAGCGATGTCTCTAATTTTGTTCCACCCAATGTGGTCAAGGCGCTCAAACATCGCTTTTCGTGACGTTTTTTAATGCCTGGTCGCATGTGGTAAACTAACACGATGATATGTTACCTATGAAAGGAGACCGGATGCCGGGCGAGAATTTTCCTGGCGACAGGATTGTGAGTCTTGTCGACGAGCTCGAGGGGCTCATCGAAGAGGCTAAGACGCCGTTCGGCAAGAACGCCCAGATGAAGGTTATCGACGCCGACGTCTTCTTTAACATCCTCGACGAGATCCGCATGAGCTATCCCGAGGAATGGCAGAAGTCCCGCCGTATCCTCAAGGAGCGCGAGGAGCTTATGGCTTCCGCCGCCGCTCAGGCCGATTCCATCATCGCCGATGCTCAGCAGCAGGCCCTCACCATTGCCGGTGAGCAGGAGATTGTCCGCTTAGCGCAGCAGCAGGCCGACGACATTCGCGACCGTGCCCAGCAGTATGAGCGCGAGACGCGTTATGCCGCCGAGGACTACGCCGAGCAGGTCTTTACGCACCTCGAGGAGAACCTCAAGAGCCTGACCGGTACGGTGACCCGTTGTCGTCAGCAGCTCAACGAGGGTGCCGCCCAGCAGAACGGTCAGTGGTAATGGCTGAGTTTCCGAGCGTTACCGTCGATCTTTCCGAGCAGCTCGAGTTTCCCGGAGACTCGTATCCGCTGACCGGCAAGGTCGATGTCGCCGCCTATACGGTGGGCGAGAAGGAGTACCAGCTGCAGGACGGAATTGACTACGACGTGGTCTTTACCAATGCCGGCACCGGTGTTCTGCTTACGGGCATGGTCCGCGCGCACGCAACCGGTGAGTGCGACCGTTGCCTGGAGCCCGCTTCGTTTGATATTGCCGGTGAGATTGAGGAATTCTATCTCTTTAACGAGCCCGAGGACCCCGAGGCCTACGAAGATGGCTACGAGTTACTGGGCGAGGATCGCATCGTCGATCTGGGTGAGCCCATCAACGACGCGGTCGTCATGGACACGCCGTTCGTTGTCCTGTGCAAGCCCGATTGTCGCGGCCTATGCCCCACTTGCGGCATCAATCTCAACGTCGAGCAATGCGATTGCGCCGCTCAAGCAGAGGCCGAATGGGCCGCTGCCACGGAAAATCCATTTGCAGCATTGAAGAATCTCAAGCTTGACGAGTAAAACTGTGGTAGTATCGCTACTTGCGCGTAATCGCCACACTGGATAGTTCATAAGGAAGGTCACTATGCCCGTACCTAAACAAAAGCAGGGTCGTATCCGCACTCACACCCGCCGTTCCGCCAACATGAAGATCTCGACTGCGGCTCAGTCCACGTGCCCCCGTTGCGGTGCTGTTAAGCTCCCGCACCACGTGTGCCCCAGCTGCGGTTTCTACAAGGACCGCGAGGTTATCGTTACCGAGTAACTGTATACTCTGGATGCGATGCCGTTCCAACTGGAACCACAATGGCCGGCTCAATGAGTCGGCCATTTTTGTATAAGGAGCTTGTATATGAGTAACGTTCGCGTTTGTGTAGACGTTGTGGGTGGAGACGAGAAGCCTCAGGTTGTCCTCGACGGTATCGAGGCGGCTCTTGCGGCGGATCCCGATATCGAGGTCTTGGCCGTCGGTCCCGCAGAGATCGTGAACCCCTTTGCCGCGGCTCACGCTCGCGTCGAGGCATTGGAGGCGCCCGATGTCATCGCCATGGATGACGATCCCATTCGAGCCGTGATGACCAAGCGCAAGTCCTCGATCGTGCTTGCCTGCCGCGCTATCAAGAAAGGTAACGCGGATGCGTTCTTCTCCGCCGGCTCCACCGGCGCCATGACCGCTGCCGCTACCGCCTACGTGACGCCGTTTAGGTATTTGGCGGAGGGCAAGAAGCAGCCGGTGCGTCCGTGCCTCACCAATGCACTGCCCAACCGCGCCGGCGGCCTGACGGTCCTGTGCGACATGGGCGCCAACCCCGATGTCGAGGTCGACGACATGGTGCGTTTTGCTCAGATGGGTAGCGCCTATGCGCGCGTCGTCCTGGGCATTGAGCATCCCCGCGTCGGTCTGCTCGGCAACGGCACCGAGGACGAGAAGGGCTCCAACTTTACCAAGGCGTGCTTCCCCGCCATGAAGGCCGCCGTTCCCGGCTTTGTGGGCAACTGCGAGGGCACCGACCTGACCTCGGGTAACTTTGACGTCGTCGTTGCCGATGGCATGTCGGGCAACATCGCGCTCAAGGCAACCGAGGGCGCCGCTAAGTTTTTGCTGCAAGAGCTCAAGGGTGCCTTTATGGCTTCGCTCGGCACCAAGATCGCCGCGTTGCTCATCAAAAAGCAGATGCGCGAGATCAAGGCAAAGCTCTCGGGCGATGCGAAGGGCGGCGCCATTCTGCTGGGCCTGCGTGGCGTGGTCCTGATCGGCCACGGTGCCACCTCGGTCGAGGCCGTCAAAAACGGTACGCTTGCCGCGGCGGAGGCCGTGCGCGCCGGGCTGGTCGAGAACGTCGCCAACTCTATGGACGGCATCGTTTTGTAGGAGCGAGTTAGAGCTCTGTTATGTGCCTCGCGGCCTTCGTCGTGGGGTAGAATCAAAACCGTGTCTTGGCGCTGCGCTTGCGGCGCCAGCTCGTTGATGTTCACGCAATACGAGAGGAAGCGCTATGGACCGCTCCGAAATCTTCGATAAGATCGCCGAAGTCGCCGCTGACGTTCTGGGCGTTGATGTCGCCGACATTAGCGACGAGACTACCTTTGACGATCTCGATGCTGATTCGCTCGAGCGTCTGCAGCTGGTGACGGCCATCGAGGACGAGTTCGACCTCGAGATCGATGACGAGACCCTGCTGTCGCTCAACTCTGTCGCCGACGCTGTCGACGCTATTGAAAACGCCAAGGAGGCCTAAGTCTTGCTTTGTCTGAACGACTCGCGCGCGCCCAGGAAATTCTGGGCCACGAGTTCAATAACAGGGTGCTGCTGCGCGCGGCGCTCACGCACCCTTCTGCCGTGGAAGGTCAGCCCGTCTCGGCGAGCTATGAGCGCCTTGAGTTTTTGGGCGATTCCATTTTGGGCGCCGTGGTGGCCCGTTCGCTCTTTGAGTCCTATCCCGAGTTTGACGAGGGCAAGCTCACGCGCCTGAAGGTGTCGCTCGTCTCGGGCGCCACGCTGTCCGAGGTGTCCCATGAGCTGGGCATCGACGACATCATCATCTTCGGTGCCTCCGAGACCGGCACGGGCGCGCGCGGCCTGCATTCGGCGCTCGAGAACGTTTACGAGTCGCTTGTGGGCGCGCTGTATCTGGATGCCGGCTGGGACGTTGCGGCGGACTTTATCCACCGTACGCTTAAGCCGCACCTGGCCTCCGAGCGTGCCGAGCATCCTGCGAACCCCAAGTCGTTTTTGCAGGAGTGCGTGCAGGCCGACGGCCACGAGCCCCCGGCGTACAAGCTCGTTGGCTCTGAGGGCCCGGCACACGCACCGACCTTTACCGCTGTGGTGCTCATCGACGGTATTCGCCAGGGCCGCGGCACCGGTTCCTCCAAGAAGGAGGCCGAGGGAGCTGCCGCACTCGAGGCGCTCGACCGCATGGGCTACACCACCAACGGCGTGATTCTCAACAAGAAGCCTGTTTAAGCGAGGAGCCGTGTATCTCAAGTCCCTCACGCTCAAAGGGTTCAAGTCGTTTGCCGACCGCGCCCATATGACGTTTGAGCCGGGCCTGACCGTCATCGTCGGTCCCAACGGCTCGGGAAAATCGAACATCTCCGACTCGATTCTGTGGGTCCTGGGCGAGCAGAGCGCCAAGCAGCTGCGCGGCCAGGCCATGGAGGACGTCATCTTCTCGGGCTCGTCGGCGCGCAAGCCGGTGGGTGTGGCCGAGGTCACGCTGGTGCTCGATAACTCGGACCATATGCTGCCTGTCGACTTTGACGAGGTCGCCATCACCCGTCGTATGTACCGCTCGGGCGAAAGCGAGTACCTCATCAACTCGAGCCCGTGCCGCCTGATGGACATTCAGGACATCCTGCACGATTCGGGACTGGGCAAGGATACGCATTCCATCATCAGCCAGGGCAAGCTCGATGCCATTTTGCAGAGCCGCCCCGAGGAGCGCCGTGCCCTCATTGAGGAGGCCGCCGGCATCTCCAAACACAAGCGTCGCAAGGAGCGTGCGCTCAAAAAGATTAAGTCGATGGACGAGCACCTGACCCGTGCCCGTGATATCAACAAGGAAATCGCCCGTCAGCTGCGACCGCTGGAGCGTCAGGTCGATCGCGCGCGCAAGTATAAAGAGCTGTCCTCGCGCGCGAACGAGCTTACGCAGATGCTGGCCGTCGATGAGCTTCGTTCGCTGCAATCACAGTGGAACGACCTGGAGAGCCGTTCCAAGGAGGGCGCTGCCGAGCTTGAGCTTGCGCAGTACCGCTTGGGCGAAAAGGAACGCGAGCTCGAGAAGCTCCAGGTCATGCTCGAAGAAAAGGGCCTGTTTGTGGGCGACTTGGGCGAGCAGCGCCGCCATATGCAAGATGTGGTCGGTCGCATTAACTCAGACATGCGTCTGCTCGAGGAAAAGGGCCATAACATGGTGTCGCGCCTGTCCGACATGCGCGGCCAGATCTCAAGCTCCGAGCATCAGCGCCGTCGCGTGGTCGAGGAGCTCGAGGACGCACGTGCTCAGCTCGAGGAAGTGACCGGCGCGCATATGCAGGCCCAGGAGGACGTCGACGCCGCTGGTCCTGCCGCCGCCGAGCTCCACGAGCGTCGCGTTGCGCTCGACAATCAGATTTCGCAGCTCACGCGCGAACAGCGCGATGTGCAGCGCGTTGCCGATAATGCTGCGCTCGAGCTCGCCAAGGTGAAGGACTCGCTGAGCAACGCCGAGGTCGAGGACAACATGTATGCCTCGCGCCTGGAGCAGATCGATGAGCAGCTCGAGGAGGTCACGGCATCGCTTGAGAGCCGCCGCAACCGTGCTGAGGAGCTTGAGAGCGCCCTTGAGGCGGCTCGTCAGGCCCAGAGCGATGCGCGCGAGGCCACCGAGACGGCGCGCGCTGCCCTCAAGGACCTGCGTGCCCGCGAGAGCGAGGCGCGCAACAAGCTGTCCGAGGTGCGCTCGGAGCTCGCGAGCCAAAAGAAGCTTGATGCTCGCATGGCCGACAGCTCGCCGCTCGTAAGCCGTCTGGTGGGCGCGCTGGGCGACGATGTCTCGGGTCGTCTGGGCGATGTGCTCGAGGCCCCTCGTGAGCTTGAGGGCCTGGTTGAGCAGCTGCTCGCCGGCGATATCGATGCCCTGTTGTTCGATAACGCTGCCGCACTTGAGCGCGCCGGTCGCGCCGCCCTGGACCAGAAGAAGGCCTCGGGCGAGGCGCTGCTGGTGGCGCGCAGCGTGAGTGGCTCTGCGGTCCCCGAGGGTGCCGCCGGTACTCGTCTTGTTGATCGTCTGTCCGTGCGTGCGGGCTACGGTCCGGTCGTCGAGGCATTGCTCGGCGGCTATTACGTGGTCGATGACCTTTCTGCCGCGCTGGCCGCGCCCGTCGTTGACGGTGTGACCTACGTGACGCCCGATGGCGCGCGCGTTGCCTGTGGCGGCCTGGTGCGTGTGGGGCTCGATGCCGGCGAGGCTTCGGGCGTTCTGGAGCGCAAGCGTCGTATCCGCGAGCTGGAAGGCCTGGAGCCCGATCTTGCTACCGTGTTTGAGCATGTTTCGGATCAGGTCGTTGAGGCCAACGCTGCCGTTGAAGAGGCCCGTGCCGCCGAGGGCGATGCTGCCGGCGAGATCGCCCGCTTTGAGGGCGAGCGCCGCTCGCTGCTCTCCGAGATCGGCCGCCTGGAGCAGAGTGCCAACAATGCCGAGGTCGAGCGGGTACGGATTTCTAAGCGCCGCGAGCAAGCTGCCGAGGCCGTTCGTGCAGCACGTCCGCGCGTGGACGAGCTCACCCGTTCGCGCGACGAGGCCCGTGCGCAGGCAAGCGACCTGGGTCTCCAGATTGCCGAAGCCAACGACGAGCTCGATCGCGTTCGCCGTGACGATTCCGAGGCCGCCGGAAAGCTTGCCGATGCAAAGGTGCGCCTGGCTCAGACGAGCGAGCGCCTGCGTTCGCTGAAGGGCCGTGTGCCCGATCTTGAGCATCGCCTGGAGGGTATCGACCGTCGTATCCGCGGGACACGCCAGGCCTCGCGCTCGCTTGAGCTGCTGCGCCTTCGCGTCGATCCCATGCACGAGCGCTATTCTGCCCTGTTGGAGCGCGCCTCGGACTGGGCTGCGCGCCTGCGCGATCAGGCCTCGCTCGAGGAGGCGGACTCGGCTTCGCTTAAGAAAACCATCGAGGACGCCAAGGCAGAGGTTGCCCGCGCTAAGGAGCGGCTCGATGCCGCCACCGCCACGCAAAACGAGTTTAAGGTCGCACGCGGCAAGCTCGAGGTTCAGGTCGAGGCTGCTATCAAGGCCATCACCGCCGATGGCACTACGGTGCTCGAGGAGGCGCTCATGCTGCCGGCGCCCACCGACCGCGACGCCGCCGAGCGCGAGCTCAACCAGCTCGTGCGCCAGATCAACAACTTGGGTCCTGTGAACCAAGTCGCCATGGAGGAGTACGAGCAGCTCAAGCGCCGTGCCGATTACATCGAGGAGCAACTTGCCGATCTGGAGAGCGCGCGCAAGGCGCTCACCAAGATCACCGTGGCGATCGACCGCAAGATGCGCAAGGCGTTCCTGGTGACGTTTGAGAAGGTTGATGCGAATTTCCGCGAGATCTTCGCTATGCTCTTCCCAGGCGGCCAGGCACATCTGGAGATGACCGACCCCGAGCATCCGGCCGAGACGGGCATCGAGGTCGTGGCGCAGCCGCGCGGCAAGCGCATCACCAAGATGATGCTCATGTCGGGCGGCGAGAAGAGCCTGACGGCGCTCGCCCTGCTCTTTGCCGTGTATCGTACGCGTACGGTGCCGTTCTATGTGCTGGACGAGGTCGAGGCGGCACTCGACGACGCCAACCTGTCCAAGCTCATCGGCGCCCTCGATGTGCTGCGTTCTGATACGCAGCTCTTGGTAATCTCGCATCAGCGCCGTACTATGGAGGATGCTGACGTTCTCTACGGTGTCTCGATGCAAGCCGACGGCGTCAGTCGCGTCGTCTCGCAAAAACTCGATCGCGAAACCGGAAAGGTCGTGAATACATAATGGGATTCTTTGACGCACTCTCGCGCGGACTTGAGCGCAGCCGCGAGGCCCTCAACGAGGTCTTTTACTTTGGCGGCGAGGTCGACGAGGATTTTTGGGAGGACCTTGAGGACACCCTCGTTATGGGTGACATGGGTGCCGAGGTCGCCATTCAGGTCTCCGATGACCTGCGCGACGCCGCTGCCAAGAAGAACCTCAAGACCGCCCCGCAGCTTCGCCGTGCCCTGGCCGAGCAGCTTGAGGGCCATTTTGTGCCTGTTGAGCGCGATCCGTTTTCCGATACGCCGAGCTGCGTGCTGTTTGTCGGCATCAACGGTGCCGGCAAGACCACCACGGTCGGCAAGATTGCGAGCGCCATGGCCGCCCGCGGCAAGAACGTGGTAATCGGTTCGGCCGACACCTTCCGCGCCGCTGCCATCGAGCAGCTCGATGTGTGGGGTCAGCGTGCCGGCGTACCGGTTATCAAGCGTGACCGCGGCTCCGATCCGGCGAGCGTGTGCTATGACGTGCTCGACGAGGCCGATAAGCGCGGCAGCGACCTGGTGCTCATCGATACCGCCGGCCGTCTGCACACGAGCCCCGAGCTCATGCGCGAGCTCGCCAAGGTGGTCAACGTGACGCGTAAGCGCGCCGCCAATATGGCCGCCGGCCCCATGCCCGTCTCGGTCGTGCTTGTGATCGATGCCGCCACTGGTCAGAACGGTCTGAACCAGGCGCTCGAGTTTAACGAGGCGCTGGGCCTGGACGGTATTATCATGACTAAGCTCGACGGCACGGCTAAGGGCGGTATCGCCATGGCCGTGGCCGAGAAGCTCAAGCTCCCGATTCTGCGCATCGGCGTGGGCGAGCAGGTCGATGACCTGCAGGAGTTTAACGCCAAAGATTTCTGTCGCGCCCTGGTGGGCGAGTCCAACTAAGGAGTGACTAGTGTTTGATTCTCTGAGCGATCGCCTCAACGACACATTTGACCGCCTGCGCGGCAAGGGTAAGCTGACCGAGGCCGATATTACTTCGGCCATGCGCGACATTCGCATGGCGCTGCTCGAGGCCGACGTCAACTTCAAGGTCGTCAAGGAGTTCGTCGCCAAGACCAAGGAGCGCTGCATGACCGCCGAGGTCATGGAGTCGCTGTCGCCGGCGCAAAACGTCGTCAAGATCGTGCTCGACGAGCTCACCGAGATGCTCGGCTCAACCGAGAGCAAGCTCGTCTTTAGCAACCGCATTCCCAATGTCATCATGCTCGTGGGCCTGCAGGGCTCCGGTAAGACCACGGCGGCCGTAAAGCTGGCCTACCTGCTCAAGAAGCAGGGCCGCTCGCCGCTGCTCGCCGCGTGCGACGTCTACCGTCCCGCCGCTGCCGACCAGCTGGCCACGCTCGGTGGCGAAATCGGCGTGCCGGTCTTCCGCGGTGACGGCGCGCACCCGGTCGACATTGCCAAGGGTGCCATCCAGGAGGCCGTCGATCACCTGCGCGACGTGGTCATTGTCGATACCGCCGGTCGTCTTCAGATCGACGAGCAAATGATGCAGGAGGCCGTCGACATCAAGAAGGCCGTCAAGCCCGACCAGGTGCTGATGGTCGTCGATGCCATGACCGGCCAGGATATCGTCAACGTCGTCTCGACCTTCGCCGATCGCACCGACTTTGATGGCGTGATTATCTCCAAGCTCGACGGTGACGCCCGTGGCGGTGGCGCACTTTCGGTGCGTCAGGTGACCGGCAAGCCCATCAAGTTTGTGAGCATGGGCGAGAAACCCGATTCGCTTGAGCCGTTCTATCCCGATCGCATGGCCAAGCGCATCTTGGGCATGGGCGACGTTGTCGGCATCATCGAGAAGGCCCAGGAGGCAGCCGATGCCGAGCAGCTCGAGGCTGCCGAGCGTATGCTGCGCGAGGGCTTTACCATGAACGATATGCTCGACCAGATGAAGGCCGTCAAGAAGATGGGCGGCATGAAGGGTATCCTGGGCATGCTTCCCGGCGGACAGCGTGCGCTCAACCAGATGGGCGGCAACCTGGATGAGGGCATCTTCGATAAGAACGAGGCCATCATCATGTCGATGACCAAGGAGGAGCGCCTGCGTCCCTCCATCATCAACGGTCAGCGTCGCGCGCGTATCGCCAAGGGCGCCGGCGTAACCCCCACCGAGGTCAACAGCCTTATGAAGCAGTGGGGCGAGATGAATAAGATGATGGGCCGCATGCGCACGATGGCCAATCAGGCACAGGCCGGCGGTAAAAAAGGCAAAAAGGGAAAGAAGGGCAAGAGGATGCGCATGCCCAATATCCCTGGCCTGGACGCTATGGGTCTGGGCGGCATGGGCGGCCTTGGTACGGGCGGTCCCAAGTCCGATATGGAGCTGCTGCGCCAGATGGAAGCGCAGATGCGTAATAAGAAATAGGGCTGTAATTCCAGCTTGATATGGCAAAGGCCACTCGGAAGCTACCGGGTGGCCTTTGTTGTTGGCTTTGATTGTTGGGCTGCGTTTAGCGTCGTGCCCTGAGCGCGCGGTGCCGTGCCGTTAGTGGCAGCCGCAGCCCTCGTGGCCATCGTGCTCGTGACGGCCGTGACAGCTGCAGGCCTCGCCATGTTCGTGGGCGTGGTCGTGGTCATGGCCGTGGCAGCCGCACGTGGCCTCGCCGTTCTGTGCGAGCGTGCCGGCGATAAGGGCCTCGACGCAAGCGTCGCAGCTGCCCTGGGCACCTGCGTATACCGTGATGCCGGCTTGGGCAAGCGCGTTGATGGCGCCACCGCCGATACCGCCGCAGATGAGCGTGTCCACGCCGCCGTTGGCGAGCAGGCCCGCAAGGGCACCGTGGCCGGTGCCGCCGGTGCCCACGACCTGCTCGTTGAGCACCTTGCCGTCCTGAATGTCGTAGATCTTGAACTGCTCGCTGCGGCCAAAGTGCATAAAGATGTTGCCGTTGTCGTACGTGGTTGCCACCCTCATGGTGCCGACCTCCTTTGCTGGCCATGCGGCCGTTGTCGTGGAAATGGGGGAGTACGCGATGTTGCCGCCTTCGATGACGAGCGCTCGTCCGTTGACCAGCGCGTTTGCCACCTTACGATGCGCGCGGCTGCAGATTGCCGCTACCGTGGCGCGGGCAATGCCCATGTGCTGGGCGACGGCCTCCTGATTGAGGCCCTCCAGGTCACACAGCCGCAGGACTTCGAGCTCGTCGACCGTCATATCGATGGCGTCTCCGCTGGCAAGGCCGTCGGGGGTAAAGCCGCGGTATTCGGGGATGATCCCAACACGGCGCAATTTTTCGTGTCTTCCTGCCATACGCACTCCTTATCTGACATATGTCAACAATAGAATAGCGAACAAACAGAATTGAGCAAGTAATTTCTGGCATATGTCAGAAAATGAGGGCTTATGTTTGGGCTGTGGGGCCGCGTGCGCCTGGGCTACAATGAATCTCGCTTGTAGGCGACTGACAGGAGGGTCAATGAGCAAAGCTGATCAACAGTTTGTAACCATGTGCCGCGATATTCTGGACCATGGCACCACCACCGAGGGCCAAAAGGTCCGCCCGGTGTGGGAGGATGGCACCCCTGCCTATACCATTAAAAACTTTGGTGTCACGGCCCGCTACGACCTGCGTGAGGAGTTTCCGGCTCTTACCCTGCGTCGTACGGCCCTCAAATCTGCCATGGACGAGATCCTATGGATCTATCAGAAGAAGTCCAATAACGTGCATGACCTCAACAGCCATATCTGGGATAAGTGGGCCGACGAGACCGGTTCCATCGGCAAGGCCTACGGGTATCAGATTGGCCAGAAGAGCCATTATGCCGAGGGTGACTTCGATCAGATGGACCGCGTGCTGTACGACCTTAAGAACACGCCGTACAGCCGCCGCATTATGACGAACACCTATGTGTTTAGCGATCTGTCCGAGATGCACCTGTATCCGTGCGCCTACAGCGTGACGTATAACGTGACGCAGCGCCCGCAGGATGACAAACCGACGCTCAACATGATTCTCAACCAGCGTAGCCAGGATATTTTGGCCGCGAACAATTGGAACGTGTGCCAGTATGCAATTCTGCTGATGATGGTTGCGCAGTCGGTCGATATGATTCCCGGTGAGCTGCTGCACGTGATCGCCGATGCCCACATTTACGACCGCCATGTCGACATCGTCCGCGAGCTTATCGAACGTCCGCAGTTTGCGGCGCCTAAGGTAACGCTCAACCCCGATGTACATGACTTCTATGCGTTTACGACCGATGACCTGATCGTCGAGGGCTACGAGCACGGCCCGCAGGTCAAGAACATTCCCATTGCGGTGTAGGTGGCGCTCATGACGTGTAAGCTTTCTGCCATCGTCGCCGTGTGCGATGACTGGGGTATTGGGTGCGAGGGCGACATGGTGGTGTCCAACCGTGCCGACATGCGTCATTTTGTGGCGTGCACCAAAGGTTGCCCGGTCATTATGGGACGCAAGACGCTGCTGAGTTTTCCCGGTGGGCGTCCGCTCAAGAATCGCCGCAATATCGTGCTCACCCGCGACGAGAGCTTTGCTGCCGAGGGCGTCGACGTTGTGCATAGCATCGACGAAGCGCTCGCCGCGGTGGCCGATGAACCCGTTGCGTGGGTGATTGGCGGCGGCGATGTCTATCGGCAGTTTTTGCCGTATTGCGTTGAGGCCGAGGTTACGCATGACCATTGCGTGCATGACGTGGATACGTACTTTCCCGATCTGGATGCCGATCCCGCGTGGGAGATTACGCGGCGTGGCGGTGTTGCCACGATTGCCTCGGGCGAGGGCGACGAAGGTCTCGATTATGAGTTCGTGACGTATCGTCGCGGTGAGGCGTAAACCCGATTATCCCTTCGGTATTATCGGGTTGGAATGAGTGGCGGGGCAGCGCATGGCGTTGCCCCGATATTTGTATAGGTGCTGTAAAGAAGGGTGCGGGCTGGCTGCTATGACTGATGCCGTTGAGGTGCTGCGAATCGATTCGCTCGAGGACGAGCGGCTCGATGCCTACGTGCGACTGACTGAGCGTGAGCTTCGCTGCGTGCTGGAGCCGCAAAAGGGCATTTTTATCGCCGAGAGTGCCAAGGTTATCGAGCGCGCGGTGCGCGCCGGATACCAGCCGGTGAGCTTTCTTTTGGGCGAGCGCTGGCTCGACCAGATGATGCCGCTGTTTGAGCGCCTGGTTGTGCGCGAGGGCGCGGGTCCGGTTCCTGTGTTCGTTGCCTCCATGGAGCTCATGGAGCAGCTGACGGGCTTTAACGTGACGCGCGGCGCGCTCGCGGCATTCCGTCGTCCACGTCAGATTCCGGTAGCCGAGTTCTTGGATGGCGTCGTCGATGCGGCGGGGGAGCGCCCGGTGCGCGTATGCGTGCTCGAGGGCATTGTCGACCACACCAACGTCGGCGCGATTTTCCGCTCGGCGGCTGCGCTGAACGTCGATGGCATTTTGGTGAGCCCTACGTGCTGCGATCCGCTGTACCGTCGCTCGGCCCGCGTGAGCATGGGCACGGTGTTCCAGGTGCCCTGGACACGCATTGGCAGCGAGGCGCGCGTATGGCCGCATGATGGGCTGGCGGCCCTGCACGATGCCGGCTTTTCGTGTGCCGCCATGGCGTTGACGGATGATTCGGTTTCGTTGGACGATCCCGCGCTGCAGGAGATTGACCGCCTGGCAATCTTTATGGGCACCGAGGGTGCTGGCTTGGGCGTCAAGACCATTGCAGGCTGCGACCGAGCCGTGCGCATTCCGATGGCGCATGGGGTCGATTCGCTTAACGTGGCCGCGGCAAGTGCTGTCGCCTTTTGGCAGCTGTGCCCGCATGTGAGCAATGAGTATCACTACCAGCCGGGTTTGTATCACTAAACAGATATTTCGCACCGGGCTGTGGTTCGGGGCGTTTCGGCTGACGCTGGTCGGTGCTAAGCTGGTGTCGGCTTTGGTCTTAAATTGCCGTTTTGTTGTATGACGTACGCTAGTGGGGAGGGCGTGTGGCTAAGAAATCTACGGCTATCGATGTAACGCAGGGTGTCATTTGGCAGCAGCTGCTGTCGCTGTGCGTTCCCATTTTCTTTAGTTCGTTCTTTCAGCAGGCATACACGCTTATCGGTACCTATATCGTCGGTCAGTTTGGCGGCAAGCTCGCGCTGGGTGGCATTCAGGCCACGATGGTGCTTACAGAGCTCTGCATCGGCTTTTGTGTCGGCGTCGGTGCCGGCTGCGCGGTCATTACGGGCCAGTTTTTTGGCCAGCACGATGACGAGCGCCTGAGCCGATCGGTCCATACGGCTATGACGCTCGCGCTGGTGGGCGGTATCGTTTTCTCGATTCTTGGCATAGTGTTCGTTGAGCCCATGCTGGTGCTTATGAACACGCCGCATGAACTATTGGCCGAGGGCGTGGCCTATGCCCGTTGCTATTTTGCCGCCATGGTTGCGGCGCTGCTGCTCAATATGGGAACGGCATTGCTGCGCGCCGTGGGCGACACGCGCGGGCCTGCTGTGATCATCGCTTCCGGCTGCCTTGTTAATGCGGTGCTGGATGTCATCTTCGTTGCCGTGCTTCATATGGAGGCTCTGGGCTGTGGCATCGCGGTGGCGCTGACCATTTGCTCCAACGCCACGATGATCGTGATTCGTATGATGCACGCACCGGGTGCGTGGCGGCTTTCACTGTCCAAACTCGGCATTGATCCTGGCATTTGTAAGAGCATGATCTCGTGTGGTCTGCCGCTTGGCTTTCAGTCTGCTGCGTATTCGATTTCCAACGTTTTGATTCAGGTGTCGGTCAACTCGTTTGGTGCCGATGTCACCACGGCTTGGGGTCTTTCGGGCCGCCTGGATGGCATTGTCTGGATGGTTACCGAGGCGCTTGGCGTGTCGATTACCACGTTCTCGGCACAGAACTTTGGCGCGCGCAACTACGAGCGCATGCGCAAGGGCTACCATACGTCGCTCGTACTGTCGTTTATGCTCATTGGTGGCCTGTCTGCCGTGCTGCTGGTATTCTCGGGTCCGCTGTCTCGTCTGTTTGTCGACGATGCTTCGATCTCGGCGTACACCACGACCATCCTCCATTTCATTGCGCCGTTCTATGCGATTTTCTCGATTATCGAGAACGCCTCGGGTTCCATTCGCGGCGCCGGAGTGAGCTTGCAGCCCATGCTGCTCACGATTTTTGGCACTGTCGTGCTCAGGGTGATCTGGGTGTTTGCGATTATGCCGTTCGATCCGTCGCTTGAGCACCTGCTGCTGGTCTACCCCGTAACCTGGGTAATCACCGCCACGATGTTCACCATCTACCACCACAGCGGCAACTGGCTCGGCCGCGCCACTGCCTAATGATCCCTTGGGGACAGAGGAAAACGGATCATTGGCTGGCGATAAGGCGAAGTGATCCGTTTTCCTCCGTCACCTTCGGAGCAATTAGTATTCGATGCCTTGGCGGGCTAGGAGGCCTTCGTCGAAGTAGTGTTTGACGGGGCGCATTTCGGTGACTAGGTCGGCAAGGTCGGCGAGGGGCAGCAAGCCACGGCCGGTGAGTACGAGCTCCGTGGTGGCGGGCTTTATCGCAATCAGTGCTTTGATATCCTCGCGTGTCACAAAGCCGCGACGCATCGCTTCGCCGAGTTCGTCCAGAATGAGCACGTCAACCTGGCTAATCTGCTCGCGCGCCAGCTCCATGATCTGTGCAGCACAGGCTTCGGGCGTGTCGCGGTCGGCTTGTACGATGCGTAACCCCAATCGAGGCGCTGCGTCATGTTCGGCGCAGTGTAGCTTCTTGGCAAACTGAAGCATGAGCACGTTAAGTCCATAGCCCGTGGCTCGCAGCGCGAGCCCCAGCGCAGCCGTCGTCTTGCCCTTGCCGTCGCCCGTATAGATTTGAACCTTGCCGACTTCCAGTGATGCCATCTCTGTCCTTTCGTGCCCGGCGTCGGTTTATCGCCGTCCGGGTTGGGTATTCTAGAAAACATTATCAACCCCAGTAGATGGAGTTCAAGCAGATGGAGATGGATGACAACAAACGTAGACGGAATATGATCCTCTACGTGCTCATCGCCTTCGTCGTCTACCTCGTGCTCTCGACCGTTCTGTTCCCCAACATCGGTCACACGCAGCAGATTACGAAGACCGATTACTCGACGTTTGTCAAAGCGCTCGATAAGAAGAGCGTCGACAAGGTCGAGTACAACACGGACGATTACACGATTTATTACACCAAGAAGGGTGAAGACGAGAACATCGCCTACAAGACGACCGGTGTGCCGAATGACGCGGGCTTTACCGATCGCGTGCTTGAATCTGGCGCCTCGCTGGAGTCGGTCGTTCCCGATAAGAACTCGGGTCTGATGACCTACTACCTGCTCACCCTCATTCTTCCTATGGCGATTTTCTTCCTGATCGGCTGGTGGCTCAACCGCCGCATGAAGAAGGCCATGGGTGATGACGGTCCTTCGATGAACTTTGGCGGCGGTGGTTTTGGCGGCGGCGGACTGGGCAAGTCCGGCGCTCGCGTTATCGCCTCCAAGGACGTGGGCGTGACCTTTAAGGATGTTGCAGGCCAGGAAGAGGCCAAGGAGTCCCTCAAGGAGGTCGTCGACTTTCTGGAGAAGCCGCAGCGCTACGAGGAGATCGGCGCCAAGCTGCCGCGCGGTGCCCTCCTTGTCGGCCCTCCAGGTACCGGTAAGACCCTGCTTGCCAAGGCTGTTGCCGGCGAGGCTGGTGTTCCGTTCTTTAGCATTTCGGGCTCTGAGTTCGTCGAGATGTTTGTCGGCCGCGGTGCCGCCAAGGTTCGTGACCTGTTTAAGCAGGCTAAGGAAAAGGCCCCGTGCATCGTCTTTATCGATGAGATCGATACCATCGGCAAGAAGCGCGATGGCGGCGGCTTTAGTGGCAATGACGAGCGCGAGCAGACGCTCAACCAGCTGCTGACCGAGATGGACGGCTTCGATAACCATAAGGGTATCGTTGTTCTTGCCGCAACCAACCGCCCGGACAGCCTTGACCCGGCCCTGTTGCGCCCCGGCCGTTTTGACCGCCGTATCCCCGTTGAGTTGCCCGACCTGACCGGCCGTAAGAACATTCTTGAGCTGCACGCCAAGAGCGTGAAGACGCAGCCGCCGATCGACCTGACCGCGATTGCCCGCGCCACGCCCGGTGCCTCGGGCGCCGACCTGGCCAACATCATCAACGAGGGCGCGCTGCGTGCCGTCCGCGAGGGTCGCAAGCGCGCCACGCAGGACGATTTTGAGGAGTCGGTGGAGGTCGTCATCGCCGGTCAGCAGCGCAAGTCCACGGTGCTGTCCGACCACGAGAAGCAGGTCGTTTCTTATCACGAGATCGGTCATGCCATCGTTGCCGCTCGCCAGAAGGGCTCTGCGCCGGTCACGAAGATCACCATCGTGCCGCGCACGAGCGGTGCTCTGGGCTACACCATGCAGGTCGAGGAGGATGAGCGCTTCCTGACCACACGCCAGGAGGTCCTGGACAAGCTCGCCGTCTATTGCGGCGGCCGTGCAGCCGAGGAGCTCATCTTTGGTGAGATGACGACCGGCGCCGCCAACGATATCGAGCAGGCCACCAAGCTCGCCCGTAACATGGTGACGCGCTTTGGTATGTCTGATGAGTTTGGCATGATGGCACTCGGTACCGTTCAGAATGCGTACCTCAACCAGGACACGTCGCTCACCTGCGCCCCCGGTACGGCCGAACGCGTGGACGCGATTGTCGCCAAGCTGATCGAGGATGCGCACGACCGCGCTCTGCAGATTCTGAAGGAGAACAAGTTTAAGCTCCACGAGCTGGCTCGTTATCTGTACAAGAAGGAGACGATCACGGGCGAGGAGTTCATGAATCTCCTCACGCGCGAGAATCCGCTGATGCCAAAGCAGCAGTAAGGCTGGTTACACAGCATCGAACGCCCCATTTGAGCTTCTATCTCAAATGGGGCGTTTTGCTTGGGAGGGATATGCATGAAGATCGTGGTGAGCGCCTGTTTGATGGGCGAGAGCTGCAAGTATAACGGACTCGACAACTATCATCGCGAGCTGGTCGAGGCTTGCGAGCGCACGGGGACCGAGGTCCTGTTGGTATGCCCTGAGGTTTTTGGCGGCCTGCCCACACCGCGCGATCCTTCCGAGATCGTGGACGGCGAGGTCCGTACCTGCGAGGGTACCTCAGTCGATCGCGAGTTTCGCCTGGGTGCCGAGCGCGCGCTCGACATGTGCGAGCAGGCGGGCGGCCCGTCCCAGATCGCTGTGTGCGTCTTGCAGGACCGTAGCCCCTCGTGTGGTGTAGGCCGTATCTACGACGGAACGTTCAGCGGTACGCTCACACCGGGTAACGGCGTTTTCGTCGACCTGCTCCTGCGCCACGGGTACCGTGTGATTCCGGCTAGCGAGTTCGATCCCAGCATGCTGGAGCAATAAAAAACCACCACAAAGGTGCCTGTCCCCTTTGTGGTGGTTTTGGGTTAGGCCTAGAGCGTGCGGCCGTAGGCGTTGGCGGCCTTGATGGCGGCGGCGAACTTCTCGTCGGTGAAGGGCTCCGGGTTGCCTTGCTTCCACTCGTTGGTGGCGTGCGCGTACTCGCACAGGGCCGGGATATCGGACTCGGAAAGCCCGACCTGCTCAAGCGTCACGGGCAGCCCCATCTGCTTGTTAAAGGCAGCGTAGCGCTTAAGGTTCTCGGTGTCGCCCGTATAGGCAAACAGCACGAGCACGCCCAGGCTCACGACCTCGCCGTGCAGGTAGGTGCCCTCACGCGGAATGCTGCAAGTGGCGTTGTAGAACGCGTGCGCCACGCTCGAGTTGTAGTAGTAATCGTTCTGGTTGGTCAGGTTCGAGACATAGCCCGTGTTGACCACGATGTCGAGCGCGATCTGCTTGACAGCCTCGCTCGACAGGTCCTGGCGCACGTCCTCAAGACCCTGGACGCCATAGGTAAACAGCGGCTCGGAACAGGTGTGGGCGAGTGCCAAGCCAAGGCCTGCCGTGTGCTCCAAATTGCCGGCGCTCGTGGCGTACTCGACCTCGGGCTGCTTAGACAGGGCATCGCCTACGCCGGCCCAGAAATACTCTGCCGGTGCCTCGGCGATGATCTTGGGGTTGATGAAGATGTGCGCCGGTCGGTTGGGGTACGAATAGCCCTCGAGCGAGCCGTCGTCGTTGTACACGACGGCAATGGCGGTCGCGGCGGAGCAGTTGGAACAGATCGTCGGGACCGTAAAGACGATCTTCTTGAGCTCGATAGCTGCGGTCTTCACGGTGTCGAGCGCCTTGCCGCCGCCGCAAGCAATGAGCACGTCGGCTTCCTGGCAGGCGGGGGAGTTTACGACCTTGGCGATATTGGCGCGCGTACTGTTGGTGCCGTAGACGCGCGTCTCCAGAATTTCGACATCGGTACCTTCAAGCGTCGCCTCGATGCCCGGCAGCGCCGCAGCCAGGGCTCGCTTGCCGCCGATGATGGCGACCTTTGTCGCGCCGTACTCCGCCAGTGCGGCGGGCAGCTCGTCAAAGCAATCCTCGCCAACGGTGTAGTCGCTCATTCCAATCGTGCGCATAGCAACCTTCTTTCGTTCGATAGAGTGCTTTCAGGTATTTTGCTCCTAGAGCAGGGCTGTAATAGCGAGAAATTTCGAACGTATAAAACCAGTGTTGAGGGTTTTTCGCCGGCGCGGAACGTGCTAGCATACACCGCATGAGCGTTGATGGGGACGAGTAGTCGGCCGTCCGCATGCTACAGAGAGCGGGGAGCGCTGAGAACCCGTGCATGCGACCGATGAAAATCACCCCGGAGCTGCGGTCCCAACGGACGCGCCGCACAGGCACGTCTTAGTAGATATCGCCGAGATGGTCGTCGATACAGATCAGCCGAGTAACGGATGCGAGCGCGCGGCGACGCGGGCGAGGGCATCTAAGCTGGGTGGTTAAGCGAAGAGCTTTTGCGGGCGTACAGCCCGTTTTTGTGGCGCTTCGTCCCAGCTTGTAGGGACGGGCGCTTTTTTGGTGCCCAACGGGCGTGTGCGCCCATGACATGAAAGGGGTACCGTGGCAAACGAGTACAAGCAGACGATGAATCTGCCTAAGACCGGTTTTCCCATGCGTGCCGGTCTTTCCAAGTCCGAGCCCAAGCGACTCAAGGACTGGCAGGACAACAAGGTCTACGAGCAGGTTCTGAAGAAGAACGAGGGTCACAAGAAGTTCGTGCTGCACGACGGTCCTCCGTACGCCAACGGTCCGATCCACATCGGCCATGCCATGAACAAGATCTCCAAGGACATGATCAACCGCTACTGGATGATGCAGGGCTATGAGGTTCCCTATGTCCCCGGTTGGGACTGCCACGGTCAACCGATCGAGCACAAGGTCGAGGAGAAGCTCGGCACCGAGAAGTTCAACCAGACCTCCACGGCTAAGATCCGCGAGCTTTGTAATAAGTTCGCTGTCGAGAACATCGAGCTGCAGAAGGCCGGCTTCCGTCGCCTGGGCGTGCTCGGCGATTGGGACAACCCGTATCTGACGCTCTATCACCAGCATGACGCCGCCGACATCGAGGTCTTCAAGGCTATGTTCGACAAGGGCATGATCTATCGCGGCCACAAGCCGGTTCACTGGTGCAAGCACTGCCACACCGCACTCGCCGAGGCCGAGATCGAGTACTCTGACGAGACAAGCCCCTCCATCTTCGTTCGCTTTGAGATGACTTCCAAGCCCGCCGGTCTCGAGAACTTCGACGGCCCGGTCGACTTTATCATCTGGACGACCACGCCGTGGACCATCCCCTCCGACCAGGCCGTTTCCCTTAAGCCCGGCGCCGCCTATGTCGCCGTTGAGCACGATGGCCGCGCCGAGGTCATGCTCGAGGACCTGGCTCCCAAGTGCTGTGAGGAGTTTGGCTGGGAGTACACCCCGGTCATGGTCGACGGCAAGCCCTACGTGGTTCCCGCCGAGACCTTCCACCACATCCACTACAAGCAGCCGATCTTTGACGGTGTCGAGGGCGTGGCGCTGCTGGCCGATTACGTCGGTGTCGACGACGGTACCGGTATCGTCCACAACTCGCCCGGCCACGGCGTCGACGACTACTTTGCCTGCCTCAAGGAGGGCATCACCGACATCTGCATGCCGGTCGATGACGACGGCAAGTTCTACACCGGTGAGGAGTTTGGCACCGGCGGCCCCTTCAGCGGTATGGATACCGATGAGGCCAACCCGCACATCATCGAGTTCCTGCGCGAGCGCGGCACCCTGGTCCTCGAGAAGAAGATCACGCACAGCTATCCGCACTGCTGGCGCTGCAAGCACCCGGTGCTCTTCCGTGCTACCGACCAGTGGTTTGTCTCGATGGACAAGACCGGTTTGCGCGAGCAGGCTGGCAAAGAGGTCCGCGAGAACGTCAAGTGGTATCCGGCTCACGCGGCAAACCGCATCGGCGCCATGGTCGAGCAGCGTCCCGACTGGTGCATCAGCCGTCAGCGCAACTGGGGCGTGCCCATCCCGAGCTACACCTGCGCCGACTGCGGCGAGAAGGTCATGAACGACGCCACGCTCGACGCCGTCATCAAGCTCTTCCACGAGAAGGGCTCCGACGCCTGGTTCACCGACGCTCCCGAGAGCTACCTGGGCGAGGCCTGCGTCTGCCCCAAGTGCGGCGGCCATCACCTCAAGGCCGATAAGGACATCCTCGACGTGTGGTGGGATTCCGGCGTCTCCTGGAAGGCCGTCTGCGAGTACCGTCCCGAGCTTGAGTACCCGGCGGATGTGTATCTTGAGGGCTCCGACCAGCACCGCGGTTGGTTCCAGAGCTCGCTGCTCACCTCGGTGGGTGCCAACGGCCACGCTCCGTACAAGGCGGTCGTCTCGCAGGGCTTCACCCTCGACGGCCAGGGCCGCAAGATGTCCAAGTCGCTCGGCAACGTCATCGACCCCAATAAGGTCTGCGACGAGATGGGCGCCGACATCATCCGCCTGTGGGTTGCATCCGTCGATACCAGCTCCGACGTGTCCATCGACCACGAGATCCTTGCTCGTACGTCCGATGCCTACCGTCGTTTCCGCAACACGCTGCGCTTCCTGCTCTCCGAGCTCGAGGGTCAGTTTGAGCCCGAGACCGACGGCGTCGCCTTTGCCGACCTGCTGCCGCTCGACAAGCTCATGGTTGCCCGCCTGACCCAGGTCCAGGCCGAGGTCGACGATGCTTATGCCAGCTACGAGTTCCCGCGCGCTTACCGTGCACTCTACGACTTCGTGGTTACCGAGCTCTCCAACGTGTACCTCGACGCCCTGAAGGACCGTCTGTACTGCGAGAAGCCCGGCTCGCTCGAGCGTCGCAGCGCCCAGACCGTGCTGGCCGAGCTCTTCTCGATGCTCATGCGCGACCTGCAGCCGATCCTGTCCTATACGGTCGACGAGGCCATGGCCTATGCGCCCGCCGGCTGCGTCGATCACCAGAAGTACGCCGCGCTGCTCGATTGGTACAAGTCGCCTATCACGGTCGACGAGGCCAATGAGTTCGAGGGCGTGCTCGAGGCTTCCCTCGAGCTTCGTAGCGCCGTGACCAAGGCCCTTGAGGATGCCCGCTCCGCCGGCACCTTCACCAAGAGCCAGCAGGTCCGCGTCAAGGCGGTCGTTCCCGCCGAGATGTATGCGCTGCTGACCGGCGACAAGGCCGTCGACCTGGCCGAGTTCTACATCGTCTCCGATGTTGAGCTGACCCAGGGCGAGGAGCTTTCCGTTGCTATCGAGGCTGCCGAGGGCGAGTGCTGTGACCGTTGCTGGAACTATCGCACCACCGTCGGCGAGTACAACGGCCACGCGCATATCTGCAAGCGCTGCGCCGACGCTTTGTAGGTTACGGCGTTCGTAGAACGCCATAACCTACCGACGCTGCAAACGCCCCTAAGCGGCAATCTGACGTTCAATCGTCGGTCGCGTACCAAAGTTCGCTTCCCTCATCTTTCACGTCACCTTGCTCGCTTAGGGACGTTTTCGCTGTTGGTGACGATAACGCGGTGTTTCCATTGCTGTAGCTAAAGGCTTTCTTTCGCTTTCGCTCTTAGTCGAAAGCTATTAAGCGACATTCCGTTATTCGGAATGTCGCTTTTGTTTTGTGCTGGTTATTTCGCTAGCGTTGGTGAATATGCTGCGTGTTTGGCGTTTGTCACTATAAGATGATTACTTGCGTTAAACGTAATTCGATGTTCTTGAGGGTAGGGGATTGATTTGGGTCGTACT
>CATZMG010000014.1 GCA_958421655.1 uncultured Collinsella sp. | reverse complement strand
AGGCCCGATTTTGCCTCTTGACAATGTCCTGCTCATATTAAAAGGAACGTCCCCAAGTGCCAAGTGCCCAATGACTACTCAACAACCACGGCAACACCGATGTAATGGCAGAGTCAGCGAGCGGGTCGCATTTGAGACAAGGTGACGTGAAACGAAAGGGCGCTGACCTTCTGGTCGCGCCCTTGAAGTTGAACGTCAGATTGTCCAAATGCGGCCCGCGCAGCGTCGACCGGTTACGGCGTTTGTAAAACGCCGTAACCTACAAGATGAGCATGGCGTCGCCAAAGCTGAAGAAGCGGTAGCGCTCCTCGATGGCGGCAGCGTAGGCATCCATGATCTGGTCGCGGGTGGCAAGCGCGCTCACAAGCATCATGAGTGTAGAGCGAGGCACGTGGAAGTTCGTGATCAACGCGTCGACCACGTGATAGGTCGAGCCGGGCATAAGGTAGAGCTGCGTTGTCGCGTTCTCGCGCACCACGATGTCGCCGCGGCCGAGCGTGTCGGCCCCGTCCTCGCGGCCCTCAAAATAGCGCGCCGTCACAGCCGGATCGGACACCGGCGCGTCCGCGTCAAACGCGCTCTCGAGCGAGCGCACTGCGGTAGTGCCGACGGCGATCACACGATGGCCCTCGGCCTTCGCCTTATGCACAGCGTCGACAACCTCCTGCGACACGTGGTAGCGCTCGGTGTGCATCACGTGCTGTGTAGGGTCGTCCTCCTCCACCAGACGGAAGGTATCGATACCCACCTCGAGCTCGACGGCGGCAAACTTCGCGCCCTTGGCCTCGATAGCGGCCATGAGCTCGGGAGTAAAGTGCAGACCCGCCGTAGGAGCGGCAGCCGAGTGCTCCTCCTTCATGGCGTAGACGGTCTGGTACTTCTCGGGATCGCCCTCGTAATCGGTAATGTAGGGCGGCAGCGGCACGTGGCCGGCAGCGTGGATGGCCTCGTCGAGCGTGCGCGGGTCGCCGGCGGCATTGCAACCGGCCGGCTCAAAGCGCACCAGACGGCCACCGCGGCTATCGGTAACAAAGTCGACGACCTCGGCCGTCAGCACCACGGGCGCGCCCTCGGGCGCATGGGCGCCGCCCGCACGATACTCAATCTGAGCACCGGGCTTCAGGCGCTTACCCGGCTTGACCAGGCACTCCCAGACATGGCCCAGCGGATCCACATCCTCGCGGCGCTTGAGCAGCAGCGTCTCGACCACGCCGCCCGAGCCGGCCTTGCGACCGATCAGGCGGGCCGGCATCACGCGCGTCTTGTTGATGACGAGCACGTCGCCCGGCTCGATATAGTCGATGATGTCGCGGAAGATGCGGTGCTCAACGGTACCGCCGTGCTCCAGCGGCGTTCCCGCCTGGGAGCCCTTGCGATCAACCACCAGCAGGCGGCAGGAGTCGCGCGGCTCGGCAGGAGCTTGGGCAATCAGTTCCTCGGGAAGGTTGTAGTCAAAATCATCGGTACGCATCTTTGCCTCTTTCACAAAGCGCGTCAGTCGAAAAAATCGACTGACGCGCGCATCATTCTCCCCTGTATCCTATCAGCTTGTTGAGAGAAATATAGTATGGAAACAGATTTGCGACTGTTTTCTCAACGCCCCGCTACTTAAGCGTTGCGTACATCACCGCCTTAATCGTATGCATGCGATTCTCCGCTTCTTGGAAAACACGAGACTTATCGGACTCAAAAACCTCGTCCGTGACTTCCATTTCGGTAACTCCAAACTTCTCAGCAATTTCGGCACCAACAGTAGTATTAGTATCGTGGAAGCTCGGAAGGCAGTGGAGGAAAATCGCCTCGGGCTTTGCCATAGACATCACCTCAGCGGTCACACGATACGGCGACATGAGCTTAATGCGGCTTTCCCACAGCTCTGCGGGCTGACCCATGCCAACCCAAACATCCGTGTAAATTACATCGGCATCACGAGCGCCTTCCTCAATATCCTCTGTAATGGTAATCGTCGATCCATGCTCGGCCGCAATACGACTACATTCTGCAAGGAGTTCAGGATCATAGGATGTAGCCCCCTCCGAATTTCCCCCGATTGGGCCGCAAGAACAGTAGTTAATGCCGAGCTTAGCGCAAATGACCATGAGCGAATCAGCGACGTTTCCGGCCGCCTTACCAAAAAATGTAAGTTTCCTGCCCTTAATCTCTCCAAACTCTTCACGCATGGTCAGAATATCGGCAAGCACTTGAGTCGGGTGAAATTCAGTAGTCAGCCCATTCCAAACGGGAACCCCAGCTTTTGCAGCAAGCTCCTCAACCTTCGCCTGTTCAAAGCCGCGGTATTCAATTCCGTCATACATGCGGCCAAGGACGCGAGCCGTGTCCTCAATCGACTCCTTTTTGCCCATCTGAGACGAGCCCGGATCCAAATAAGTTACACCCATGCCAAGGTCAAGTGCACCAACTTCGAAGGCGCAGCGAGTACGCGTGGAAGTCTTCTCAAATAGCAAAACAATATTCTTGCCTTCAAGGTATTTATGCGGAACACCGGCACGCTTCATGCTTTTGAAGTTAGCAGAAAGCTCAAGCAGATACTCAATCTCTTCCGTCGTGTAATCAAGCAGCTTCAGAAAACTGCGCCCAGCGATATTAACACCCATATTCGCCATCTCCCATCACAGTGGATTTGCAACTAAATATCTTCGCGCCAGAAGGGCATGCTCATGCAGCGCGGGCCACCACGACCGCGGGACAGTTCCTCGGAGGGAACGACCAAAAGTTCCAAACCGTTCTTGTAGAGCTCATCATTTGTGACAACATTGCGCTCGTAAACACAGACTTTACCAGGAGCAACGGCAAGAGTGTTCGACCCGTCGTTCCACTGCTCGCGAGATGCCTCAACCATATCGCCGGCACCGCACTCAATAAGCTGCACCTTCTCCACGCCAGTAGCCATTTCAAGAATATGTTCAAGCGTGTCATCAATCTCTTGAACAGCGACCATTCCCTCAGAGTCACCACGAGTCAGACGATAAACACGAAGGGTCTCAAAAATACCGGGATAAACTGTGAACTTATCGAAATCCACCATGGTGCAAACGGTGTCAAGATGCATGTAAGCATAGCCGTTGGGGATTTTAATAGCGTAAACGGTATCGATCTCAGAATTCCCAGATCCCCAGAACAAATTCTTTGCAAGCTCCTCAATCGCAGCCGCCTCAGTTCGCTGGCTAATTCCAATAGCCAAGGTATGAGCGTTAATGTTAAGCACATCACCGCCCTCGATATGCCAGGGATTCTTATGGTCGTACCAAATCGGAGTCCCTGCATAATCGGGATGGTATTTGAAAATCGCTTCGTAGAAGGGCACTTCACGATCTCGCTGTTTCCAATACATATGGTGAAGCAGAACGCCTTTGCCCACGGAAGCAAGAGGATCGCGAGAGAAATATGAACTCGGAAGAGGCTTCAACACCAAATCATCGGGCTTCGCATCCTCATTATCCATCATACTAAGCGTAGTCGAAACGCGAGGCAGCTCAAGGTCACGATAACGATACCCCCCCATAGCCTCAAGTACAAACTGATACGAATCTGAAATAGCGTCGAGCTTTTCACGAACAGCCTGCTCAAGCATAGGATTGACAATCCCGCTCTCAGCCATAAATGTATCGGTAAACTCAGCGCGAGCCGAGGGGCATGCATCCAGCGCTTCAGCAACGAGTTTCTCCATATAGAGAACCTCAACACCTTCGCTCCTCAGAAGATCCGCAAAGGCATCATGCTCCTTTTGAGCCACATCAAGATAGAAACAGTCGTGAATCCAGACATCATCGAACTCTTCTGCCTTTACGTTCACAAGGTCACGACCGGGGCGGTGAAGCACAACTTTCTTGAGCTTACCAATCTCGCTGTGTACATTCAGTCCTTTAGACATTCCTGTTACTCCATTTCAGCCATGAAACCTACAGGGCAATAAGTCCCGAGATTGCTACGAATACGATATTGATGAGCGACACGACCAAGAAGAATTTCCAAACGGTCTTCCACCACTGGCCAAGCTTGATCTTGCACACGCCCAAACCCGCTACAAGAATGGCGCTAGTAGGACAGATCAAAGACATCGTCGCGCTACCCATGGAGAGAGCCCACACGGCGGCCTCGGGATTAAGGCCCATGAGTTCGGTCAAAGGTCCAAAAATGGGAGCGGTCAGTGCTGCAAGGCCAGATGAGCTGGGAACCAGAATCGCCAGGAGGTTCTCAACCGCATAAAGAAGCGTAGTAAAGAGAACCGCCGGGATGCCGCCCAGACCAGTGGCGAGCGCATTGAGGATGGTATCGATGATCATGCCGTCAGAGGCAATGACAAGGATGCCACGCGCAAGTCCAACGACAATTGCCGAGAAAGCAAAGTCAGCGATACCCGCAACAAATTCCTGAGCGATGACGTCCTGACTAAAGCCCGCAATAACACCAGCCAACAGGCCCATGGCCAAAAAGACCGCAGAAATCTCGTTCATATACCAGCCCTGGGTCACAAGTCCCCAGATGATAAGGCACATACCAGCGATAAATACCGCAAGCACGCCTTTTTGACGACCCGTAAATTCCGCGTCAAGGGCAGATTCATCGGCAGCGAACTCGACTTTCTTGGCGATATCATCCTCAAATGTGATCGATGACTCAGGGTTCTTCTTTACCCTTCGTGCATAGAGGACAACCCAAGTAATTGCAACGGCAGTCAAAACAACCCAGGCAATCATACGCAGCCACAGCTGGGGGTTGCCCTGAATACCAAGAATACCTTGCGCAATGAGAACATTAAACGGATTAATCGTTGAGGCGATGTAACCCGTGCGCGCTCCAACGAACACGACCATGAACGCCGTCATCGAGTCGAAGCCCATAGCCATCATAATTGGCATGAAGATCGCAAAGAACGGGAGAGTTTCTTCCGCCATGCCAAAGCTCGTTCCGCCCAATGCAAAGAGAACCATCGCAATAGGAATAATTAGAATGTCTTTGTTCTTAAAGCGGCGAACGACACGACCCATTCCGCTCGTGATAGCGCCCGTTTTAGTAATAACCTGAAACGAACCGCCCACAATCAAGATGAATGCAACGACCTCAATTGCCTCTTGTATACCGCGCGTTGGAGCCTGAAGAACATCGAAGACGCCTTGTCTGAGATCTACTTCATCCCCGGTTTCCTCGTCAATATATGTCTTTTCACTCTGCTCATACGTACCTGCGACAGTGACTTCACGACCGTTCACCTCCTGACGCTGATAGGACCCAGAGGGAACAATCCACGTGAGAACAGCGAAGATGACCATAAGTGCAAAGATGATCGCATATACGTGCGGGACCTTGAACTGCTTGATGCCTTTCGAACTTTCCGCTGCCATATCTCCTCCTTCATTCCTTTTCCCATCTATCCAGCTGGCACCATAAATGTATGAGGTTGCTCAGCGGTGGTCGGCCAACCATCGCCATCGTGTCGCTTTTCACCTATGAACGGCAGCTAAAGTGACGTTATTAATCAATCTGATATTTAAAATTGATGTTATTTATCAATTACATACGTCTTTTAACTTTTCCGCAACACAACAAGGAACCTGCCTTAGCCTTATATAAAAACCAGCAGGACAGGAGACAGACATGCAAGGCGTACACATAACAAATGAAATCGGTCATTTAAAAGCCGTACTTGTCCATCGACCAGGAACTGAAACACAAAACTACCCTGATGCCGACTTCAGCCAAGTTTTCTCCCTGCGAAAATGGAGCGGTCGTTTTGACCTCGACAAAGCAATATATGAGCACGATTCCATGGTTCAATTGCTTGAGAAGCATGGCGTAGAAACCATTGAAATTAGGGACCTTCTCGAAGACTCACTTGAAACTGAGCCCCAATCACTTAAATGTTTTATTGATGACTACCTCCGTTGCAGTGGGGCAACAGGCAGAGAGTTCCTCGAGACAATAACCCAGCTGTTTGAGAACGCTAAGAACACCCAGGAATTGGTGAATATAGTACTTAACGGCATTCGCTTTGGAGACACTGAGCTATGTTCAAACCAGTCGGAAACACTACGGGCGCTCGTGCACGAGCAATTTGACCCCGCCTCGCTCTTGGTCAATCCCCTCAACACGCTTTTTTTCACTCGTGATCCTGCTGTGGTAGTCGGAGACGGCATCATCCTAAATCATATGTATTGGCCTGAGCGTGATCGTGAGGTCGCCTTATACCGGCAGATATTCACCCACCACAAGATCATGGGAGAAACCCCGGTATGTGATTTGAACAGGAGTAGTTACCATATCGAAGGCGGAGACATTCTTGTTATCAGTGCTAAGACATTATTAGTTGGAATCTCTGACCGAACTGAACCCGCCGCCGTCGAGTCACTTGCCAAAGAGCTCCTGACCTCAAATAAATTCCAGACTACCGAGCTAATTGCGATTCGAGTCCCCTCTGACGGGCTGCGTATCCACCTCGATACGTTCATAAGTAGAATTGATCACGACGCGTTCCTCATCGATCGTGAGATATGCAATGCCGTTGATGCATACAGCATTCAACTAAAACGATCCGGAAAGGGCCTTACGATCACTCCTATCGATCGCACGATTCCGGAAATACTCTCTGCAGCCTGTTGCGAACCAATAAAAGTAATTGACTGCGGAGGCGGGAATCAAACCGCCTACGAAAGAGAGCGCCGGAACAACGCAACGTCTATCCTTGCGCTCTCGCCAGGAAAACTATGCGTATATGAAGAAAACGTTTGGACCAACGAAGCGCTTGAGAAAGCAGGAATGGAATTATTCCCGTTATCCATTGACGAGCTCACCAAAGGCTATGGTGGCACAAACTGTCTATGCCTCCCTCTGTGGCGAGAGGATCTATAGCCATGGGCTTCGGGGCAAATATTCGTAAACTCCGCACCATGGAGCATCTTGGTCAGGCGCAACTTGCAGAGATGTTGGGGGTATCTAAAGAGACCGTTTGTCGTTGGGAAAAAAGTCGGTATGCCCCCCGTGAGCGCCATATTGAAAAGTTACAAGCGCTCTTCGGTTGCACCCGCGATGAACTTGTTGGCGAGGAAAACGGTTTGGCCGTAAAGCTCGCAAATAAAAGAATCGTCACCGACGAAGACCCTGCTATCCACGAAATGGAGGGCGCATTTCCCGTCATCGATATCGAATCGCAAAAGCGCCGCATCACGCACAGCCAACAAAATGCTTGCGCGCCTGTAGACGTAGCCAAGCGTCACCCACATAGCGTTTTCGTTAAAATCAAAGGTGACGAAATGTCCCGCATTTACCCTCCCGGCAGCTTACTACTTGTCGATACCACCGCAAAGCCTTGGAACGGCTGTGCTGTATTGGCGCTCGCAGACGGTAAAACACCGGTAATTAGGCGATTTGCAGAAGGAAACGACATGATTGTGCTGTCGTCCCATTCATATGCAACAGCAAGTCCGGATCTGATGTTTAACAAACGGAGGATTAGAATCATAGGAGTCGTCGTTTGGTATCAAGCGAGCCACGATCACACGCTTAATTAAATCGACTTTCCCAAAAACGACCGTACCGCACAGACAGCTCAAAGCCCCAGCCCAAAATGAACTACTTTTTGGACGCTTTGCGCTCGTCGCGGATGCGGGCGCGGTCCATGGCCGCCTCGACGGCCGAGAAGCGGCAACCACAGTAGTTCTGCCGATACATGCCAAGCTCGCGCGAACGACGCGTGGCCTCGGGGTAATACGGGCGAAAATCGCGAATGACCGGGGTGAGCCCATGTGCCGCTGCCAAGCGCTCAAGCACGTCATTACAGGTCTCGAACAGCTGATACGGCGAGACGGCGAGCGTCGTACCCACATATTCGAACCCGCGATCCTGGGCCACGCGGCACGCTTCGGCCAAGCGCAAGGCATAGCACGCACGACAGCGACGGGGTCGATCGGCGCCCAACGGGGCCACACCGGCCTCCCAGCGCTCGCGGTCCTCGCCTGCCTCGATAAGCTCGATGTCGCCATCGGTACACCACCGGCGCAGCTCGTCCAAGCGCCGCTGCCATTCATCGCGCGGTTGAATATTGGGGTTGGTCCAGCAAATCGTGGGCTCAAACCCTTCCTCGCGCAGCAGGCGAACCGGCTCAAGCGAGCACGGCGCACAGCAAGCATGCAGCAGCAACGGCTTCATCAACATCTCCTCCCCCGCAATAAGTAGTCTTTTTGGGACGGGGCTATTTTGACTACTTTTGACGTAAAGCAGTCGCAATGCCTATCTCAACAGAAAAGTAGTCAAAATAGCCCCGTCCCAAAAAGACTACTGACCAAAAAAGCGGACGCCAAAGGATGTGTCCTCACAGGCGACAATGCGGCGGTCGCGCAGGATGGTCCGCACGTAATGCCAGTCGCCCACACAGCCCGACAAGTGCAGACCAGCTGCCAAGTAGCACAGCAGCGGATAACCCGAGCATGCAAACCCCAAGGCAAACGCCGCCGTCAAAACAACCGTCGGCGCCAGGCAAATGACCATGTACCGCCGGCGCGAATACACAACGCCCTCGGCGCAGGCATAAATCATGCAAGTTTCGAGATTTGCCCCAAAGGTCACATGCGCACCGGCGGGCGCAAACAACTTAAAGAACACCGCGTGCACCAGCTCGTGCACGACAAACGACGCCGCAGAGACGACCGCCAAGCCGACTATCCAGCCCAAGACCGCCATCCAGCCGCCCGCGTCGGCCGCATCCAGGTCTGCGGGCCCGCCCAGCAGCATAAACACCGGCACCAGGCACACGGCAAACACCACAAGCACGGCCATCCCCCACACGAAGCAAGCGTGCAGAAAATCCTCGTCTTCAAACGCATGTATGTTGGAAATCTCATTCATAGCATCTTAGGATAGCGCCCCCGTCACGCACCCGCCCGCATGTGCGATAATGTCGAACGATATGCACGAATTGACCACCGCGTCGCCAGGCCTTGCGCCCGGACGCGCTCTCACCATATGCGAAGGAGTCCCATGGCATCCAAATACTCCATGAACGACCGTCCCAGCTGGCCTCGCCGCGCCATCGTTACCGCCGGCGAGCCCTACGGCAACAAGGGCCTTCACTTTGGCCACGTTGGCGGCGTCTTTGTCCCGGCCGACTTCTTCGCCCGCTTCCTGCGCGACCGTCTGGGCCGCGAGAACGTCATCTTCACCTCGGGCACTGACTGCTACGGCTCGCCCATCATGGAGAGCTACCGCAAGCTCAAGGAGAACGAGGACTACGACAAGTCCATTAGCGAGTACGTCGAGTCCAACCACTCCCGCCAGGCCGCGACCCTCAACAACTACAACATCAGCTGCGATATCTACGGCGGCTCGGGCCTTGAGCCGGCTGCGCAGATTCACAACGAGGTTACCGCCGAGATTATCGAGCGCCTGCACGAGCAGGGCACCATCTCCAAGCGCTCCACGCTGCAGTTCTACGACGCCAAGGCCGGCACATTCCTCAACGGCCGCCAGGTGATTGGCCGCTGCCCCATCCAGGGCTGCAAGTCCGAGAAGGCGTACGCCGACGAGTGCGACTTGGGTCACCAGTTTGAGCCCGAGGAGCTTATCGCACCCAAGAGCCAGCTCACCGGCGAGGTGCCCGAGCTGCGCCCGGTCGACAACCTCTACTTCGACCTGCCGGCCTACCTCGACTTTATGAAGACCTACACCGCCAAGCTCGCCCAGAACCCGCAGGTTCGCTCCGTGGTCTCCAAGACCATGGAGGAGTGGCTGCTGCCGGCTCAGCTCTACATCCAGAACAAGTTCCGCGAGGCCTTCGATGCCGTCGAGGACCAGCTCCCCGAGCACACCGTGCTGGAGCCCGAGGGCAACAAGAGCAGCTTTACCGTCACCTTCCCCAGCTGGAAAGAGCGCGACGACGCCCACGCGGTGCTCGCCAACGGCGGCGTGCGCTTCCGCAGCGGCAAGGCGCTCGTGCCCTTCCGCATCACCGGCAACATCGACTGGGGCGTTCCGGTGCCCGAGGTCGACGGCGTTTCCGACGTCACCTGCTGGTGCTGGCCCGAGAGCCTGTGGGCGCCCATCAGCTACACCCGCACCGTACTCGCACGCGATGCCAAGGCCGCCGGCGTAACCGAGGGTGTCGCCGCCCAGGATGCCGCCCTCATGGGCGAGCCCGCCGCCGATTCCACGCAGGTCCCCGCGCCCACCTACCAGCACAGCTCGCTCGACTGGCGCGACTGGTGGTGCTCGGACGACGCACAGATCTACCAGTTCATCGGCCAGGACAACATCTACTTCTACTGCATCGCGCAGACCGCCATGTGGGAGGCCCTGGGTTGGGACCTCACGCAGAGCACCGTCAGCGCCTGCTATCACCTGCTCTACATGGGTAAAAAGGCCAGCTCGTCCTCGCAGACGCCTCCCCCGCCGGCAGACGACCTGCTCAACCACTACACCTGCGAGCAGATGCGTGCGCATTGGCTGTCGCTCGGCCTGTCCGAGAAGCCGGTGAGCTTTAGTCCCAAGGCATACGACACGCGCGTGACCGGCAAGGACAAGGACGGCAACGAGGTGCGTGCCTGCGACGACAAGCGCGTCATCGATCCGGCCCTTAAGGAGAGCGCCCTTTTGACCGGCGTCTTCAACCGCCTGGCCCGCAGCTGCTTCTACGGCGTCGCCATCAAGGAGGGCGACGAGAGCCCCTATCGCAACGGCTGCATCCCCGCCGGTGCCGCCTCCGCCGCCGTGGTCGAGGCTGCCGAGCAGGCCGCTCTCGCCTTTGAGCAGGCCATGTACAAGTTCGAGACGCACCGCGCGCTTGCCGTGTGCGACGACTACCTGCGTGCCGCCAACAAGCGCTGGAGCGACGCCTCCAAGGCCGCCAACAAGCTCGAGGGCGAACCAGCCAACGCCGCCATGAAGCAGGCCCTCGTCGACGCCTTTACCGAGCTGCGTGTGGCGACCGTGCTCATGCACGGCATCGTCCCGGCCGGCTGCGAGCTCATCTGCGAGTATTTCGACATCGACCCGGTCGCCTTCTTTAGCTGGGATAACATCTTCGCCTCCACGGACGAGTTTATGGAGAGCCTGGGCGAGAAGCCCGGCGAGCACCACGTGAAGCCGCTGCCCCCGCGCTTCGACTTCTTCAGCAAGCACGAGAGCCAGTACTAAAGCACGCCAGCAGCGGCGTGCCCGGAAAGTAGTCTATTTGGGACGGGAAGGAAAGACGGATGTCCAAGCCGCGTCGTCGTAAGCAGAAAAAGCAGGTCAAGGCCGAGCTCAAGCTTAGGCAGTTTGCCGCTACCGAGCTTTCCGACCAGCTTGCCGCCCAACACTCCGCCGCCGACCTGCCGCGCTTTATGATCGACACGGTCGCCGGCGCCTATGCCCCCACCGATGCCGAGCTCATGATTGAAGGCTTTGGCGCCGCGGCCACACGCCCAGTCACGCTGCGCGCCAACACGCTCAGGGCAACCGCCGAGGGCATCGCCGCCGCACTCGACGAGGCCGGCATCGCGCACCAAACCGTTACCTGGTATCCGGACGCCTTCATCCTGCCCGAGGCCCAGGTTTCCGACCTGTGGGACCTCGACATCTACCGCGACGGCAAAATCTATCTGCAGAGCCTGTCGTCCATGATGCCGCCTTTGGTGTTGGGCGCCCAGGCAGGCGAGGACATCCTGGACATGTGCGCGGCCCCCGGTGGCAAGACGACGCAGATCGCTGCCCTCACCCAGGGCCAGGCACACCTCACGGCCTGCGAGATGAGCATTCCCCGAGCCGAGAAGCTCGAAGCCAACCTCCATCGCCAAGGCGCCAAAAACGTGCCCGTCATGCGCATCGACGCACGCGAGCTCGACGAATTCTTCCGCTTTGACCGCATCCTGCTCGACGCCCCCTGCACCGGCACGGGCACCGTCATCAGCGGCAACGAGAAAAGCCTGCGCGGCCTGACCGAGCAGCTGCTCGTCAAATGCGCCCGCTCGCAGCGCGCGCTTCTGGACCGCGCCATGGGAGCCCTCAAACCGGGCGGCACGCTCGTCTATTCGACTTGTTCGATTATGCCGCAGGAAAACGAGGACGCCTTGCAAGAGGCCCTCGACAAGCATATGGACTGCGAGCTCATCCCCCTCGACGGCACGCCAAGCGAAAGTGAAACGCGCCGCGCCCAGGAAGCTGGCGAAGAGCCACGCGTCGAGAGCAACGCCCTGACCGAAGCCATCGCCGCCGGCCACGTCTCATTCGTCGCCAACGGTATGACCGGCACGCTAACCATTCCGCCCAGCCGCGACTTTGAGGGCTTCTACATCGCCTTGATCCGAAAACGCAGCTAGCGCACGGATTCAAAACTCAACAAGCTATCTCTGTGCGCGCTTGTCCTGCTGGTCACGGTGCTGCTTAAGTGTCTCACGTTCCTTGCGCTCGGCTCTTTTGCCTTTAATGGCCGTAACCACAAAGTAGATGACCGCGGCGGCTACGATTGCGCCCACACACAGGCCAATCGAGCCCAACATTGCTGTAAATTCCATTCCGCGTCACCTCTCTTTTAAACGGGACTTTCAAGATAGCACCTCAATACCCGCCACCACAGCTCCTTCACGTTCGCCGGCCCTTCGGTCTAACGGATGGCACGGCGGGGAAAAATCAACTCGTCAAACGATTTAGCAAGCACAACGCTGCCGGCACCTTGCAGGCCACCATCGCATAGAATCGAGGATCCATGGATACCCTCAACGACCTAAACGAGCGCGTCGACGCCTTCGTCGGCACCAGCTCCTTCGACACGCCGGTCACGGCAAACGACCAAGCCCCCATCGATGTTCCCGCCGAGGTTCACGAGGACATCGTCGCCTCGGTCGATTTTTCCGAGGTCGAGCTCGCAGACGAGTTCACCGAGCCCCAGGTAGCCGTGACCCCCAACGGACTGCTCCCCATGGAGCCGCTGCCCATCGACGGGCGTTTGCGAAAGGCGGCCCTCCGCATGCCCGACGAGATCGAGGAGGCCAGCGGCTTTACGCTCTTCGGTCGTCGCATCAAGTCGCTTATCTACACCACCGACGTCGCGGTCATCCGTAACTCCAACGCCGATGCTGTCTTTGCCGTTTACCCCTTCACGCCACAGCCGGCCATTACGCAGGCGCTGTTGACCGTCGCCGAGTGCCCGGTCTTTGTAGGCGTGGGCGGTGGCACCACCACCGGTAAGCGCTCCGTGCAGATGGCAGCCGTCTCCGAGATGCAGGGCGCGGCGGGCTGCGTGGTCAACTCCCCCGCCACTGCCGAGATGGTCGAGCACATCACCAACATCGCCGACATCCCCGTCATCGCCACGGTCGTTCGCTGCGACGACGATGCTCACGCCAAAGTGCGCGCCGGAGCCAAAATCCTCAACATCGCGGCCGGCAAGAACACGCCCCAGGTCCTGCGCGAGTTGCGCGAACACTATCCCAACCTGCCGCTCATCGCACCGGGCGGCAAGACGCCCGAGAGCATCCGTGAGACCATCGCCGCCGGCGCCAACGCCATCATCTGGACGCCGCCTTCGGCCCAGCAGCTGCAGACCGACATGATGCAGCGCTACCGCAAGATGAAGGAAGACGCCACGCCTGTCATCTCGCGCGACGATGTGCCCATTATCGACCAGGTCGCCGCCGCCGAGGTCAGCCAGGTCGAGAACATGAATCCCGATGTGCCGATCCCCGACGAAGTCATCGAACGTGTCGCTTCGATCCACGATCACATCGAGGAGCGTCGCGCCAACCGTGGACTCAAGCCGTCACTGCACGGCTTCTTCTTCCGCGGAAAGAAACGCTAACCGCAACAGCAAGGACCGCCCCGCAAACAACGGGACGGGCCTTTTCTGTTTTCGAATGTCAGGAGTGGCAAGCGCAGCTGTTAAAACTGTCATCCAGCCCACGAACGTTAATCCGCGCGCTTGTCGCCCATAAAGAAGAGCGCCACCGTACCAGGTCCGGTATGCGAACCGATCAGAGTACCGATGTTATTGATCTCAATCTTGCCTTTAAGCTGCGGAACCTGTTCCTCAATCAGCGCCGCAACTGCCTCGGCATCCTCGCGGCACGCCGAGTGCGACATGATGCACTTACCCGAATAATCCGCACCTTCCTGCACGTGTGCCATCATGGTCTTAGCCATCTCGGAAATCGCGCGCTTCTTAGTGCGAATCTTCTCACGTGGCGACAGCCCACCTTCGCAATCGACCGTCATAAGTGGGCAAATCTTAAGCGCCGTGCCGATGATCGCGCTCGCGGCCGAAATGCGACCGCCTCGTAGGTAGCTCGACAGATCGGTCGAGAAGAACCAGTGGTGAAGGTTGAGTTTATGCTCCTCAATCCAAGCGGCCGTCTCGTCGAGCGAAGCGCCGCCATCGCGAACGTCGGCGGCACATTCCGCCAGCAGGCCAAAGCCCGAAGACGCCGCCAACGAATCGATGATGTGCACCTTGCCGCCCTGGGGATAGCGATCCACGAGCATCTGCGCCGCAACGCAGGCCGATCCATACGTGCCAGAAATGCCCGATGACAACGTCAGGTGCAGCACGTCTTTACCCTCGGCAACGAACGGCTCCCAAAACTCCTCGTACTCACCCACGCTCACCTGAGACGTCTTGGGCATGGCGCCCGCGGCAATCTGGGCAAAAAAATCGTCTGGCGTAACCGACTGATACAGATCGTCCGTATAGACAACATCGTCGATCTCGTAATGAAAACACACGACAGGGATATTGTGCGACGCAAAGAACTCACGGGTTCGGTCGGCGGCGGATTCACAGGTCAGGACAAAATCACTCATATGAGGCTCCTTACGTATTGCTACGCAAATTATCGCACAGCTAGCCTATATACGGTACAAATGTCCACTATTTACCAATTCGAACCATTTGCATAGAACATCTTTACCATGAACATCCGCATCCCCGCTATGGACCAACATAGGCAAAATCACCCCCCTCGTCTCCACTTAACCGACATATCAACTTCAACTAAATCGATTTAGCAAACCATTCGGCTAACAATTCGGCCGCCCATCCCCAATCGAAACAAAGCCGGCGCATACTGATAAACGTCTGACGCTGTTTATCAGTTTTACCAACCCCATCGGAAGGTGTTTCATGGTCGCATTCGATCGCAATCCGCAAGACTTCAAGTATCTGCGCCTGCTGTCGAGACAGTTCCCCACCGAACAATCCGCATTTACCGAAATTATCAACCTCTCGGCCATCCTCAACCTACCCAAGGGCACCGAGCATTTTATGAGCGACGTGCACGGCGAGTACGAAGCCTTCATGCACATCCTCAACAACTGCTCGGGTGTCGTGCGCGAACATGTCGACGAGATCTTTGGCGACACGCTCACCTTTGACGAAAAGGGCGAGCTGTGCACGCTCATCTACTACCCGCGCGAGAAGATCGAGCTTGTCCGCAGCCAGCACGAGGACTCCCCCACCTGGTACAAGACCATGCTCGACCAACTCATTGTGGTTGCCCGTTCGCTTTCGAGCCGCTATACCCGCTCCAAGGTGCGTAAGGCCATCCCGCGCGATTACGCCTACATCATCGACGAGCTGCTGCACACGCATCCGGACGAGAACAACTATCGTGTGCGCTATCACGAGCGCATCGTGGAGTCCATCCTAGAGACCGCAAGCGCCGACGACTTTATCGAGTCGCTTGCCTCGCTCATCAAGCGCCTGGCCGTCGACCACCTGCACCTGGTGGGCGATATCTTCGACCGTGGCGGCGGCGCTGCCAAGATTATGGACCGCCTGCTCACCTATCATTCGCTCGACATTCAGTGGGGCAACCATGATCTGCTGTGGATGGGCGCCGCTGTCGGCGAGCCCGCCTGCATCGCCACGGTGCTGCGCAACAACCTGCGCTACGACAACTACGAGATTCTCGAGAACGACTATGGTATCTCGCTGCGCGAGCTTGTCGCCTTTGCCGATGCCACCTATACCGCCGGCGAGTCCATCAGCCCGCTGATTAAGGCTATCAACGTCCTGCTCTTTAAGCTCGAGGGCCAAATTATCCAGCGCCACCCCGAGTTCGATATGGCCGACCGTCTGCTGCTCGACAAGATCGACCACGACACCGGCACGGTCACGCTCGCCGACGGCAGCGTGTGGCCGCTCACGACCAACGACTTCCCCACCGTCGATCCGGCAGACCCCTACACGCTCACGCCCGAGGAGCAGCACATCATCGACAAGCTCGTGTCCGAGTTTGTCACCGCCGATCACCTGCATCGCCATATCGATTTCCTCTACACCCACGGCTCGATGTACAAGGTCACCAACGGCAACCTGCTGCTCCATGGCTGCGTGCCGCTCAACGAGGATGGTACCTTTAGCAGCATGAACTGCCTGGGCACCTGGCACGCAGGCCGCGATTATCTCGATTTTTGCGACCGTATCGCCCGCCGTGCCTGGCGCGTGGGCGACCGCGACGCCCTAGACTGGATGTGGTACCTGTGGATCGGCTTTAACTCACCCGCCAGCGGACGCCTGGTGCGTACCTTTGAGCGCGCCTATATCGCCGATAAGAGCACCTGGGTCGAGCCGATGGACCCGTACTTTACGCTTACCAAGTCGCCCTCGGTCTGCGACGACATCATGCGCGAGTTCGGCGTTACCCCCATGGCATGTTCGCCGACCGGCCACATCATCAACGGACACACACCCGTTAAAACCACCAAGGGCGAGCAGCCCATCCGCGCCGAGGGCAAGCTGCTGGTCATCGATGGCGGCTTCTGCCGCGCCTACCATCCCAAGACGGGCATCGCCGGCTACACGCTCATCTCGAGCTCGCGCGGATGCCGCCTCAAGTCGCACCAGGCCTTTACCACCGTTGCCGAGGCGCTCACCCGCAACATCGATATCGAGAGCGAGACCAACCGCTTTGACGAGGCCGACCGGCGCCGCATGGTGAGCGACACCGATACCGGTGCCAAGATCCGCAGCCAGATCCAGGACCTACGCCAACTGCTCGATGCGTATAGAAACGGTGCTATCGAGGAGCGCGTCTAGCTCCACCCGCGGGGATTGGCTAAACTTGCTGAGTTCGTCATCCCCGCGGCGCTCCGGCGCACCCTAAGGCAGGTGCCATGCAAAAGCTCCTTGCGCAGATCATGAAGTTTGGCGTCGTCGGCGTCGTCGCCACGGTCATCGACTTTGGCATCATGAATCTGCTCCACTACGGTCTGGGCCTTAACATCCTGATCGCCAATACCAGTGGCTTTATCGTCTCGCTCATCTTTAACTACGTCGCGAGCATGAAGTACGTGTTTGCGCACAAGAAGGGCATGAGCCGCCGCCGCGAGTTCATTATCTTTGTCGTGCTGTCCGTGATTGGCCTGGTGCTCAACGACGGCATCGTGCTGGCGCTCAACGCTGGCCTGGGGCTCGAGGCCAATATCGCCAAGATTTGCGCCACCGCGCTTGTTATGGTCTACAACTTTGTGACCCGCAAGATCTTCCTGGAGGGCGAGGAGACCAAGTAGCTCGACTTTCCCGCACGGCTACGGGGCCCACGGACGACGTGCGTCGAGTGCTGCGTTGTTCGTAGGCCTTGCTCATTTACGGAAGGATTTGCGACGTTTGCGGATTGTCTCTTGCAAATTTGGCGAGTTCGTATAGTTCTTGGCAAAGCCCTTACGCTTCCCTTGCAAAAGCTCTAAAGTATCCCCTGCTCGATTTGTCAACGCATTGGATGTGATTACGTGCGCAAGGCACTGGCACAACCTCATACCAAGCAGTTCCTCAAGTTCGCTGTCGTGGGACTTATCTCCTTTGGCATCGACTGGGGCATGCTCATTGCGCTCGTCGAGCTGTTCCACCTCGACTTCTTGATGAGCACCACAATCTCGTTTGTCACGTCCGTCGTGGTCAACTACTGGCTCAGCATGAAGTACGTGTTCGACCACCGCGAGGGCATGAGCCGCAAGCGCGAGTTTACGATCTTCACCATCCTGTCGGTGATTGGCCTGGGTCTCAACGACCTGTACATGTTTGTGGGTGTCACGTTTTTGAGCATCGGCTACCAGGCCATGAAGGCCATCGCCACGTTCCTGGTCACCTGGTACAACTACTTTAGCCGTCGCTTGTTCCTCGAGGGCGCGCAGTCGTAGTTTGTTCGACAGTTGCTTAAAGGTATAACCGGTTGGAATTCTCGTTCCAACCGGTTTTTTTGTTTGCCGAGAGACCTGGCGACCTAGTCCCATTCGCGTTAAAAACGGGCGGCTCGGATGTTTGTCCGAACCGCCCGTCTGGCGCACTATGTCGAGGCCTCTAGCCTGTTACGTAATACCAGACCACGTTGTCGCCATTGGAGAGAACGTAGTTGCTGCACGCCGTCATGGGCGTCACACCGTTAACGGAGTACATCCAACCGCTCGTGGCGCCATGCTCCTTCTCGGCCAGACCGCCAATGGCGGCAACATATGTGCCATACGATGAGCCATGCGCGTTGACAGAAAGGCCCAGCGCGCACAGGGCATCGTAGACCGTAGCGCCCTCGTTAAAGGTGAAGGTGCCACCAGAGGACACAGGATTGCCCACGGCGCTCGATGTGACCGAAACCGTCACCGTAACGTAGTTGGACTCCTGCGAGCCGCCCTGTCCGCCCGAGGAGGCGTTTCCGCCATTAGAGGATGAGGCTCCATCAGACGACTGGCCACCGCCCGAAGAAGCACCGCCAGACACATTGGAAGTATCACCGGCTCCCATATTTTGGGCAGCGGATTTATCGCCAGACTTCTTGCCGTCCTTGCCTTCGGAGTTCTTCTCCTTCGAGTCCTTGTCCGACTTCTTGTCCGAAGACTCGGAATCATCCTTGGCATCGTTCGAACCCTTGGGCTCGTCTTTTGCATCATTCGATGACTTGGAGTCCTCGGAACTGGCCTCGCCCGAAGTCGTAGTCGAGTCAGACGCCTTGGTGTCCTTGGCGACGACGCTCTCCCCCGTCACGGTCTGAATGATCCAATTGATGGACCAAGCACCGCTTGTGGAAGGATGGACGAAACCCAGCGAGACGACGATCAGAATGGTGCACGCGGCAGTCAGAACGCCAAGCAACGCCTTTCGCCGAGGGGCGGACGCCGCCGAAGCGGCGCCCTTTTGCTTTGCATCGTCGAGTTGGATGAACGACGAGTCGGGTTGCTTGGACTCGGCGTCCTGAGGTTTACTGGACACAGCCCTCACCTACCGACGCTTGGTAAACACGAACACGCCGATGACAGCGAGACCGATTACGCCTGCCGCTACGCCGACAATGGCGAGCGGGTTGGTGCCAGACTGCTGCTCGGAAACACTAGAGGACTTCTTAGCAGCAGTCGCGGAAGCAGCACCCGTATCGGACTTGGAATCGGACTTCTTGTCGGACTTGCTGTCCTTCTTGTCAGACTTCTTGTCAGACTTCTTGTCAGACTTTTTCCCGTCCTTCTTATCGGACTTATCGGAGTCCTTCTTGGAATCCTTGTCGCCCTTGGTCTTGGTCATGGTCGTGGTCAACGACACCGGCTTCTGCCCCGGAGCAACAGCACCGCCAGTCTGCTGGCCGCTTGTGCCGTCACCGGAGCCAGAACCAGCACCGGCATTACCCGAGCCGCCGTTGGAACCGCCATTGCCGCCGTTACCACCAGGGTTAACAGCATTCTTGACCCACTTGGCATACAGCGTCATATCCGCCGTCACCGGAGAGCTAAAGTCATACGCCTTGGTGTAAGCCTTATCGGTGTACCAACCGGCAAAGGTGTAACCATCGCGCGTGGGATCCGCCGGCTTGGCAACGGTCGAGCCGGAAGCAGGCGTCTGATCGCCAGTCGCAGAGCCACCCTGAGCATCAAACTTGACGCGATGGGACTGAGACTTCACGCAGAACAAGTGGCCGGAATCGTTGGTGTAATACAGGTTACCAAACTCGTCACACATCACCGAAGCCATGCAATAGTTGGCATATCCAGAACCGGGGGCAAAGACTTCGGTCGCCTCGGCATCGCCCAGCCTGTACATGTACACGCCGCCGCCCGAAGTGTAGTTGGGCCAGTTACCCTTGGCGCCGTTCAGAGTGAAGTACACGTACGTCTCGCCATCATGCATCGAGACGAGCGGCGTGCTCTTCGATTCGAAGCCGAGCTCTTCGCCATTGGCCTTTGCAATCTGCTTCACGCTCATATCGGAAAGGTCGATGATCGAAAGCAGACCCTTAGCCTTCCAATTGTTCGCAGTCGCACCGCAAATAAAGGCATATTTGCCGCCAAACACAGGCGTTGAAGTCGAGTATGCGGCAAACTGAACTGCCGAGTCCTCAGTAACGGAACCATCGGAACCAATGGCCAGCTTGTGCAACGTACCATCGTCGCGCGTGACCGCATATACAAAGCCGTCATGAAGGACAAGCGCCGAACGGATATTGCCACCAGATAGCTTAATCGAACCAACAAGCTTTGACAGGTCGGCAGAATACACGCGGATCTGGCCGAAATCTCCGCCAACTACATAGTAGCCATTTACCATCAGGCCGCCAGACCAGTAGTAACCTCCGTCAGCGACGGAGGCGCTACCGGCGATGGCGCCCGTGTGAATATTGATGCGCCTGACCGTACCATTTTGCACGTCATTGCCAGACCAATGATCAAGGGTGTTGATATAGACGTAGTCGCCGTCAACGGTCAACGAAGAGAGATTCTGCATAGCGAAGGCATCGGAATACCACAGCGTCTTAAACGTCTTTGCCGAAACAGCCTGCAGATAGCCGCCCGAAAGCGGAATCAGGATGATGCCCTGCGCAATAACGGGACGGCAGGTGCTATCCATGGAGGAGCCAAGCTCAAGCGATCGCTCAACGGAGCCCGTTGCGGAATCGATCTCGTTCAGAACAGCATTCCACGTCTTTCCGCCCCATACCGAGGCGCCCGTGACAAGGTACACCTTTCCATTTGCAACAATAGGATCGGATGCAGAGACATTTGCACCCGCCTTCTGTTGCTCTTCGGTCAGAAGGTTGAGCGCCCATGAGGGCGTATCGGTCTTTGTCGTAGGCGTAAGGGCATCCGTTGCAGAACCAGCGCCGCCATTCGCAAAGCCATTCCATGCCGCGTTGACCTCGGGATGCTCGGTCCCGGGATTGGTGACAGGCGCCGACGAAGGCTTCTGCGTGCCATCGCCCTTAACGTAACGGAACTCGACACAATCGCCGTTCTTAAGGCAATAGCTCGAGGCACCGACGCTCGCATACCCATTGTTTACGTAAAACGACCAGTAGCTATACGGCTCGGCGTTCGTCGTGCCAAGCACGCGGCCATCGGGCATCGTCGCACTCGTAAGACCCAAGGCGTTTGCCTTAAGGTCCTTGCAGCCGGCAGCCGTCATAAGCTGCTCGAGCACCGACTCGGCTGTCGCGTCTTCGTCGGCAGGAAGCGTGAGCTCGGTCAAGGGCACCACCGATTGCTCGGTGTAATTGCCGTCAGCATCACTTGCCGAAACGCCCGTGACCTTGGCCGTCGCCGTAATGGTCTTGCCCTCGTTCGGGTTGTCGAGCCCCGTCGTTCCCTTGACGTTTACCGTCGCAGAAACATCCAAGCCGGCAAGCACCGCGTAGTCCGAATTGTCGGGATAGCGCTTGGCATAACGGGCAAAACGCTCACTCTTCAGACGGCCGCTGATTGTAACCTTCGCGTTGTACTCAGGTTGCGTAAACAGAAGATTCTCGTGCGAGATTACGCTCGGCTTGCTCGACTTGAGCAAACGATAGGTATTCTCCGTACCACCAGGAAGTTCGCTAAACACAAAGCCATAATGGCCAGCGGCCTCTTCGCTGGTATAGCACCAGTTAACCGCATATCCCTGACCGTACACCTTCAACGGCGCATGCAGGTTCCCCGTCACATTGGAGGCATCCTGACCGTCAAGAATACCCTGAGAGAATGTTGACTTTGCAAGGCTCAGATGGAACAGCTCGGCATCAAGCTCGTCCTGATCCTGCGGGGCAATCGCAAAGTCGAGGGTCTTGCTTGCCGTGACCTCGGCGTTGGACTTATCGGCCACCGTAAGGGTGACCTTGGTCTTCGCTGCCTCGGTGCCAGGCAGCGGCTGATAGACCGTGCCCTTGTAACCGTTAAACGTGATGTCATCGGTGCTGGCGGAGTACTCAACCTTGTAGTACTTGCCGTCAATATTGAGTGTGCTCGTGCGCGGCATCTGCAGGTCGGCGGTTAGGCCGTCCTTGTCCGCAACCGTTTTGGTGTCGAAGTACTTGATGCTGTCGTAGGTAAAGGCCGCATCGACCTTCTCCTGGAGCGCCTTCTTGTCGGCGGCGACCTTCTCGGGGTCACCCTTGACCGTCACGGTGAAGTCGTGCGAGCCCTCGACATCGCTCGGGCCGCCGCTCACAAACGAAACCGTCGCGGTCAGCGTAACGGCACGATCGCTCGAAGCACGCGTCACCTTGCCGGTGTAGTCGCTCCAGCCATAGCCGGAAGGCCAAATGACATCGCCGTCGGAACTCTTCCATTCAACCTGAAGCTTGTTCTTGATGCCCGTGCGATACGGCAGCGTCAGGTTGGACGTAACGGACTCGGCCGAATCGCCCGCAGCGTAACCGATGGCAACCTTATCGGCCGCATCATCGAGCATCTGCTGAACGCGGGCCTCGTCCCAAGCAACCTGCACCGACTTGTTGGGCTGGTAATGCTCGGTCTTGCCATCGCGCGACAGTTCAAACGCCACATCGGCGTTACGCAGACCGTCGATGTTGTAACCGGTGTAGTCGTTGGGGTCAATGAAGAAGAACGTCACATCGCCGTTGGTCTTATCCTGGGCGTCGGAGATGCCGACCGTAGCCTTGGCGTCCTCAGCCTTAAAGTGCACGTCGCCCTTAGAAACCTTAACGTCAACGTCGGCAAATCCCAGATCAGCAAGCTGCGCCTTCAGGGCATCGTTGACGTTGCCGCCCTTGGCGCTGTAGTCAACAACAAGCTGCTTGTTAGCATCGTTGAGCTTTTGGACTACGGCCTCGAGCGAGCCCGCGGCAATAACCTTGTTGGCGGAGACGAGCTCGACCTTCGAGCTGCCGCTCGTGGCGACAGCCTTCAGATACTTGCCAGCAGCAGATGCCGAGACCGTCGCCTCGGCACCCGACATATCGGACAGCAGCGTCCAGTCGGCCTCCGGAGCCTTCGCGTCGTCGGCCGCATACCAGACAACAGTCGACTGGTCGGTGACGTCAATACCGTTGGTGGCCGAACCGTCGGCGCGCTTGGCCTGCGCCGTCGCCTTAACGCTATCGCCCGAGACGAGATGGGTCGATTCGCTATTGATCTGCGGCGTAGTGGTCACGCGCAGCAGGTTATACTCCCCCGCCGCGGTAACGCTGTCGGACGAAACCCATTCAACCGTGTTGTCGAGGGCGCTCGCCGTAACTTTGATGCGCTTGCCGACAAGCGCGTCCGTAAGAGTCAGGCTGCCATCGGTCGTATCGATGCCGTTGGTAAGCTCGGTCCAGTCGGTACCGTTCTCGCTGGCATACCACGCCACGGTGAGCTCGGCATCGTCGGGCACGTCCTTGGTCGAGCCCGACCAGCTACCCGGAACCTGCACGCTCGGTGTGATCTTTGAGCCCACGCTCAGCGTAACGTTCTTATCGGCAAGCTCGATGCCTGCTAGCTTGTACTGGCCCTTGAGCGTCACCGGACCAAGCGGAACTACGGACTGCGTGCCGCCGTAGGAGCTTTTCTTCTGCGTGCTGAAAACGGTATTTTCGCTTGCAACCTTCACGCGCAGGTACTTGCCAGCATAGGCGGCGTCAACGGTATAGGTCGCCTCGGTGGCACCGGGGATATCGGTGTAAGCGGAGTCGTAGCTCGAGCTGCTGTTTGCATACTGCCACTGATAGGTCACATTATCGGTGCGGCCGATATAGCTGTAGCTCGAACCATCCTTTTTACGGACCTTAGTCTTGAGCGTATCACCCACATGTACGCCGTTAGTAGCAGGAGAGCCCTCGAACTGCACGTCGTAAAGCTCAACTTGGCCAGCTACGGAGACAGGACCCGCCGCATAGTAGGGCTTCTGCTCGCCATAGCCGCCGTTGGCCTTGGCCACGACGTAGTAGCCCTTAAGGGCGCCGGTCACCGTCAGGGTGTTACCGGTCTCACCCTCGATAGGCGTGTTGCACGAGTTTGCGGAGCTCGAAGTGCCCTTGTACCACTGCCACGAAACGTGTGAATCGGCGGTAACATCAGTGGAGCCCGCCTTGGCGGTCGCCGTAATCGTGGATCCGACCTCGACTTTGCCCGAAGTCGGGCTCATAGTCACGCTCGTAACATTAATTGAACCGGTGGCAGCAACGAGAGCGCCCGTCGAGTTGGTCAAACTCGAAGAGCCAATCTTCGAGGACACCTTGCACTTGAGGTACTTACCGCCAAAAGCGCCGGTAAGCTCGAGGGTCTCACCCGTGGCGCCCGCGATATCGGTATACGTACCGTTCTTGGTGTCAGAGCACTGCCACTGATAGTTGAGCTTGCTCGCGTCGACGAACGCGCCGTACGCGCCGCCCTTCTCCTTGGCGCGGGCCTTAGCGGTATCCCCTACTGCGAAGACACTCGCGTTGTCCTTGGTGTTAACGATGGACACGGCCGAAATCTCGACCGCACCGGCCTGTTTGACCTTGCTGGAAGTGGTCTTGTTCACTGTGTTGACGCCAGCGGTGACCTCAACCTTAATGTACTTACCTTCGAGGTCGTCGGTCAGCGTGAGTGTGGCGCCCGTCGCGCCCTCAATCTTGGTAAAGCCCGAGGAATGGGAGGTGGATGCGGACCAGGTGTAGGTAACCTTGGCGTCGGCAGGGGCTTGCTGATAAGAGCTTATGTACGGAGTCGCCGTCAGGGTGTCGCCTATGCTCGGCGTGTCGCTACTCAGCTTGACGTTGTTAAGCTCCATCTGCCCGGCACCCAGCACGGGACCGGGGATGTTGTTGGCATTGATACCCGAGCCGGAAGAAACGGACGGACCATAGTAGTCCTTGCCATCAACCGTTACCCTGCAGATGAAGTATTTGCCTTCCATCGCGGCGGTGACGGTGAGCGACTGCTCGTGGCCTACGACCTCGGTGTAGTCGGCGACATTGCTGCTGGCCCTAGTCGCACCGGCGAGCCAGGTGTAAGTCCAAGTGCCGGGATTGGCAACGGACTCAGTCGAAGTGCCGTACCAGTCGTCCTCGACCTCATCGTACATATTTGCCCAAAGCGTCTCACCGGCCTTGAGCGCGCCCGACTTCGTGGAATAGGAGCTGTCCTTATCCTTGGTATCCTGGATGAAGACCTTGGCCTCGCTCGAAAGCGTTGTGGCAGACGCGGCGGCAACGGCGTTCTTCTGCTCCGAAGCAGCAGGCGTCGCAGCAGAGTTCTCGGACTCAGTCGCGTTGCCTGCGGCGGTGTCGGCACCATTCGCGGCACTCGCAGTTGCGCCCTGATCTGCGCCGGCGTCATCGGCAGCGGCGCTCGCCGCCGCACTGTTCGCGCCGGTGTCGGCAGCGGTGCCATCGTCGGCTGCCGCGCCCTCGCCGCCCGTCGCAGCCTGCGCCACGGCCTCGGCAATGCCCTCGGCGCCCTCGGCCCAAAGTTGCGCCGGCGTGGTGCCAAAAGCCATGGCAAAAGCCAGGAACGCCACCAGACCGCGCTTGGCTACGCCACGGGCAATCGCTCCATACGGACGCCACGAGGCGCGCTGGCACTCGTCCTCAAACATATCCATTTGTCTCCTACTGTCTGCACTTGGAGCATTGCCCAGCGGCTGCCCCACGTCATCGCGCACATTGCGCTCGAGTACCCCCATCGGGGTCCCCCTTCCCTCCAGAGCCCAACGCGTACCGGCGGCTTGCGCCGCGGCCGCGTACAAGATGGGAGGCGATCCGACTTAACCTTACCGACCCGGGCGCGCCGTCCGATCTGCAACGCGACCATCCCGGGCCAAGAGGAATTACGGTTACTGGTACAGCCGGGGACTTGCACCCCGATTCTCCCAAACGCACAGGAAAACCGCGCATTCGTGCGTCTCCGCACCACCATCTAGGCCATCGATTATTACTGTCAGTATGGTAGCACGCAAAAGGGCCCCGCACGCAGGCGAAGCCCAAGGTAAAAGCTATGGTTTGCGATAGAAAAGGGCGGGGATGGAGTGCCGAGCAAAATAACCCGTTTCCCCGACCCCGGGAAATCGTTAATGCTTGCCGCCGTGACTGTTGCGCCAGATCTCGCGGCCCAGCATCAGCGCCAGCACCAGCGCGCTCACGTAGCCCATAAAGCCAATGACCGGGATACCAAACACGACCGGCTCGATGCGCGCGTAGTACACCACCGACGAACCGATAAACAGGCCGGCGATTACAATTGCCATCGACATGCGATCGATAATTCCGCCCAGCTGTCGCAGCGCTTTATCGCTGCTCATAATCTGCGTGTTCACCTTAAGCTGGCCACGCGTGAGCATGCGCGACGCCAAGCCCAGATACTCGGCCGCCTCGAGCGAGCCTTTTGCCGCGCGATAGCTGCTCGCGGCAAGATCGCGCCCCATATCGCGCATGCGCGCATAGGTGCTCTTCTCGTTTTTGATGTGCGTCTGGATAATCTGGATCATGTTGACGTTGGGCATGTACTCGGTCAGCAGACCCTCGAGTGTCACCATGCCGCGGGCAAACATCGTCACCACACTCGGCAGCTCAACGTCGTTTTTGCGCGCCAGGTTTAGCAGCGAGGTCAAAAACTCGCCGATATCCAGGTCCTTAAGGTCGAGGCCCGCAAAGTCGGCAACGATAAAGTCCAAATCGGACAGAAAGGCCGAATGGTCGAGCTCGGCCGAGTCGCCGCGCGTCACGGCAAAGCGCATAAGCGAATCCTTGAGCTTGGGCACGTCGCCCTCGGCCACGGCGAAAATCATGTCCTTAACGATACCGCGGTCGTGGCTCGACATGCGCCCAACCATGCCCAGGTCAATAAAGTAGACGATGCCGTCCTTGAGAATGATGTTTCCCGCATGCGGGTCGGCATGGAAAAAGCCGTCGTCGAGCACCTGCGTCGAATAGTCCTCGACAATCGCCGAGCCGATCTTTTCCAGGTCATAGCCCTCGGCCACCAGGCGCTCGGGATCGGCAATCGAGATGCCGTCAATGTAGTCCATGACCACGACATGCTCGGTGCAAAGGTCCAGGTAAGATTTGGGGCACGACACGCCGCGCACGCTCTTATGGAACTCATAGAAATCGTTGAGGTTTTTGGCCTCGGCCAAAAAGTTGGTCTCCTCGCGAAACGAGGTCCACAGCTCCTCGACCACGCCATGCAAGTCCACAAACTGATCGGTATTGACAAACTTTGAGACGATGCGCACCACCGAGCGAATGATGTCGATGTCCTGCGCCATGACCTGTTGCGCGCCGGGGCGCTGCACCTTAACGGCCACGTCCTCGCCGGTCACCAGGCGGGCACGGTGTACCTGCGCGAGCGACGCGCTTCCGAGCGGATTGGGGTCGATCGCGTCGAACATCTGCCCCAGGCGCTGGCCGTACTCCTCTTCCAGACACCGGAGCACTACCTCATACGGCACCGGCTCTACATCGGAACGCAGACGACGCAGCTCGTCGCAAAACCGCTGCGGCAAAATCTCGGAGCGGTTAGCCAGAATCTGCCCCATCTTGACGAACATAGGGCCGAGCTCTTCAAGCAGACGACGCAGGCGCACCGGCGTGAGGTTGTCCCACACGCGATACTTTTTGATCAGGCGAACGATCTGCCCAATGCGCTCACGACGACCTGCCGGCGTGAGCTGATACTCCTCATCCGGCGCCATCGCGTCGGGCTCCTCGGGGACCATATCGACAGCGCGCGGCTTCTTGCGAGCGCCCGAGACGGCGGCATCGACCTCGTCGACAACCGCCGCCTCGTCACCCAAGGGATCTTGATTGTTGTAATCGGTGGTGGAATCTGCCATCTGCGCTGCTACTCGGCCTCTTCGGCGTCCTCTGCGTCGTCGGGTTCAACGGACTCGACGGGCACCGAGGTCACGTTGTCCTCGACCGAATCGACGATGTCGCGCACATGGGCCAGGAAGGCCGTGCGCTCGGGGGCGGTCATAACGCGGACGCGAGCCAGGATGAGCTCATCGAGCACACGCTGTGCCGCGGTCTCGCCCTGCATGCCCAGGCGCTCGGTCAGGTCGGAGATGGTGCCACCCGCCTGCTCGAACATATCGGACACGCTGCGAGCGATATCGGGGGTGCCGGCATCCTTGCGGACCTGCTCACCCTTGGTACCGAGGTCGTCGAGAACCTTCTTGCCGCCCTCGACGGCAACGGCGGCGGCGCCGAAGCCCACGTTGATGGCACCGTTAACAAGCTGATCGAGTTTCATAACCATGGTTGGCTCCAATCATGAACAACTGCATTGGCCTTCTTGTACCCAAGATTGGGCGAACGACACAAAATCGTTTTACCGCCAAGATAGGAATCGAGCGGGGCAAAGCCTTCGACGGCGTTTGCCCCGCTCGCTCGTTGCAAGGTCGTCTTTACCTTACGTTATCGTTCATCGCGAAGGAATTCTTCATGGCACAGCTCGTGGTGTATAGTACCTTGCCCAACAGAGCATCGGTCTCCACCCGCACGCGCTCAGCAAAGGCCTCGTTGGCGCGGGCGAGCTCGGCAGGCACCTCGGCCTCGGGCAGCGCGGCCACGGCAGCGTCAACGTCGTGAATCTGCTTGTGGCCCATGCCGCCGATCTTCTCCTGATAATCCTCGACCGCACGACCGCACTCATGGAAGCGAACATCGGCCAAGGCACCGATCAGGCGGTTGGCCCAATAGAAATTCTCGGACGTCACGCGAGCCTGCGTGCCGGCATAGTACTCGGGCATGGTCTCGACATTGGCGTACAGCGGTACGAGCGCGTTAAACGAGTTGGAGCCAAACGCCATCCACTGCACGGCGCGATACGCCGGCTGCGCATAGGGGCGCAGCTGCAGCACGGCAAGCTGGCTGTTGCGGTTGATGCCGATGGGACGATAGGCGCCGCGCGTGGCGGGCGTGCCCTTGCTGCCGTAGCAGTCGTACTCCGTGCCCTGGTAGTGGCTCGAAAGCACGTACTTGATGTCCTCGATGGTCACCTTGCGCTCGGGCACGCGGCTCCAGGGAATGTCGTCGCTCTCGGGCGTGTAGTCGGCGTCGGGACCGTCCCACACATCGCTGGGGTTGAGGCAGCGCTGCATATACCAGGCGCGCGGCGTGTTGTAGACGTGATCGCTGTCGCTGTGCGAGCCAAAGGCCTCGCGCGGGTTAAAGACCGCGGCGGGACCGTCACCCTCGACGCCCAGCGTTAGGTCCAGATGCCACTCTGCCATCCAGGAGCGCAGGTCGGCAGAGCACATGTGGTCGACCTGAGCGCCCTCGGCGTCGTCCAGGTCAAAGCTGTCAATACCCAGCTGGTTGGGCATGGTCACATAGGCGTCATCGGGCACGCGCTTGGCGATCCAGTGGTGGCCGCCGATGGTCTCGAGCCACCAGATCTCGTCAACGTCACTAAAGGCGATGCCATTGTTCTCGTAGGTGCCGTAGCGCTCGAGCAGGTCACCCAAAATACGCACGCCGTCGCGGGCGGACTTGGCGTACGGCAGCACCAGGGTCACCATATCCTCCTCGCCCAGTCCGCCGGGCTGGGCCGGAACATAGCCGTCCTCGCCCTCGTTGCCCTTGGCGGGTACATAGTCCACGAGCGGATCGGCGCCGCGGACGCGCTCATTGGTGGTGAGTGTTTCGGTTGCGGACATGCCAACATTGAGCTCGTTGAAGCCGGCCTCGGCCCAAATGCCATGGCCCGGGACAACGTCGGGGACGCTCGTGTAGCGCATGGGGTTGTCGGGCAGCTCAACGGTCAGGTGGCTCAGGACACTCGTGTAGACACGCGGCTGCTCGTCGGGATGCACCACGCGCATGCGCTTGGGCTCAAACACCCCGTTGGACGAGTCCTCGTTGCGGGCGACAAGCGTCGACCCGTCGTAGCTCGCGTTCTTACCAACCAAAATCGTTGTGCACGGCATGCGCATCCTCCTTGAGCGAAGAAATCAAACGGCAACAGTGTATCGCTTCGGCGCAAAAAGGGCGAAACCACGGCCACAGCAACCCCTGTGTGCAAAAAATGTCAAATATGAGTACTGACACCAATTTAGTAGCAGCTATTTTGCCGGGCGTGGGCGTCGAAAGTCTACATTTGTACAAAAGTTAGACTATATAATTCCTCAAAGGTCCAATAAAATAGGGTCCCTATCGATACTAAATATCGTTAGAGAGCCAAAATGACCTAAATTATATGCGACTAGCTTGGCAACAGTACTCATATTTGGCATTTTTTGCACACGGCGTGTCACGGGAGTATATATCTAACCCCCTAATCAGCCAAAAATGCCTAGTTCAATGCGCGCTCCGCCGCCTCGATCACGTGTTTGGCGAGAATCGCCGTCGTCACTGCGCCCACGCCGCCCGGCACGGGCGTGATGGCGCCAACAATCGGCTCCGCAGCATCAAAATCGACGTCGCCGACCAGCTTGCCGGCGGCCTCGTCCCAGTTAATACCCACGTCGATGATCGTCTGGCCCTCGCGAACCGCATCCGCGCCAATCGTACGCGCACGCCCAACCGCGGCAACAACAATGTCGGCAGAACGGCACTCGGCAGCCAAGTCGCGCGTATGCGTATGGCACGTCGTCACTGTGGCATTGCGAGCCGTAAGCATGGCGGCAACGGGACGGCCAATCACCAGCGATCGACCGACCGCCGCAACCTTGGTACCATCCAGCTCAACGCCGTAATGGTCCAGCAACGCCAACACGGCCTCAGCCGTGCAAGGAGCAAAGCCCACTCCACGACCCGAAAGCGTGGTAAGCAGCGAGGCCGGCGTCATGGAGTCAACATCCTTGGCGGGATCGAGCGCCGCGGCAACTGCATCCTCGTCAAGACCGGCAGGCAGCGGGCGAAACATCAGACAACCGTGAACAGTGGGGTCGGCATTGATGTCCTTAATAGCCGCCAGCAGCTCATCCTGCGAAACATCGGCAGGCAGCAATACGCGACGAGCTTCGATGCCCACCTTTTCGCAGCGCTTGAGTGCACCACGCTCGTAGGACAGGTCGTCCTCGCGCTCGCCCACGCGAACGATGGCCAGCGTCGGCACAACGCCGCGCTCGCGCAGGGCGGCGCAGCGAGCGACGAGCTCCTCGGTCAAAGCACGGGCAACGGGGGCCCCTTTAAGCAGCTCGGCCATGGCTATCCCCTCTTCCTGGCGGCATCTGCGGCACGGCGCGCCAGTGCATCGGCGCGCGGTAGCCACGTATCGAGCAGCTCATCGCACGCCGCCTCGAGCTCCTCGGCGCGGGCACGATCCTTCATAGACGTGGTGTTGGCGAAGAGTGTCAGGCTTGCGCCCTGCATGGCGGCGCGGCAGAATACGGCGCCGCACGCCACATCGGACAGCAGCTGTCGGGAGCCCTTGTCCGCCATGTCCTCGAGCAGTGCCAGCGCACGACCGCACGCATCCATGATTCGATATGGCGGCATGGCGGCCACGTGCAACGCATCCTGAATCGCAGCCGGTCGAGCCGGATCCTCGCGCGAAATACCGTACGCCGCCGACACCTGCCCGTAGGCTCGAACATCCTCGGCAACCAAGTTGACAAGCTCCTGAGACAGCTCGTCTGCCTGGGCAAACGCGTGCGCCAGATCGTCCGCGCGATCGGCAAGCGCGGGGTTCGTCGCCCCATAGCGAGCAACCATCCCGCAAAGCGAGGCGCCCAGCGCGCCCACAAAGGCGCTCGCGCTACCGCCGCCGGGAACCGGCTCGCGTGCAGCCAACGCCTCGGCAAAACCGCGACAGGTTTTATCCATCATCTCTTGGCTCATCGAAACACCTCTGCCCACCGCGCCGGCCACCACGGGCCGCGCGCATAATAAAAAATGGGACAACGACGCCAGGAAGCGGTTGTCCCATTCATCGATCTTGTCCCAGCCAGTCTAGCCCATAAGACAAAGGCTGTCAGGAGCTCTGGCTATCGGTGTTTCCGATTGCCTGCTATAGGCACGGACGCCTAGTCCACCTGGAACGTCGGCAGCAGCGTGTCGATAATCTTCGAACCCATGTCGCGGTTTGCAGTCGAGTACTCCAAATGCGCCGTGGCAATTGTCGAATCCGTAACGATCGTCTTTTCGTAAATGATCGTATCGCCGTCGCGCCACGAAACCACGTACCAGTTGTCGCCCTCCGCGGTATAGAGGTCAGCCTTGCCCGAGGTGTCCGCGTCGACGAACATCTCGTGCGAGGTTTCGTCGTTAATGTTGACGTAGCCAAACAGGTTGATTACAAAGCCCGTCTCCGGATCCTCATACCTGGCGCCACTGCCGCTGGGAGTATCTTCCATCTCAAAACGGTTGGGAATCGACATTCTATAAGGATGCATGTCGTTCGTGTACGTATGCACGTCGGTCAGGTAATCGTCCGAATCGCCCGAACCGTAGTATGCCGACTCGTCCTCGGGAACGGCCTCGTCATCAGACGACGAGGGTTCCTTGGACTTGGACTTGTCGCTCTTCTTCTTGGCAGAAGAATCTTTCTCGTCCGAAGACCCGGTATCGATCACCGAGATTTGCGTGTCAGAGCTCTTGGACCCGTTAAGCATCGTGAGTGCAAACACCGTGCCGCCACCGATGAGGACCACAGCAGCACATGCCACAGCGATAATGACCGGCGCCTTGCTCTTAGGCTTTTGAGGCGCAGGCACGACCGGCGGCATCGACTGGGTTAGGCCCGGGGCAGAGGAAGGACCAGCGCCCGCAGGCGTCGGCGCGGAGCCACCCGCAAGCGACGCCCCGCAATGCGTGCAAAACGTCGATCCATCAGGAACTTGTTGTCCGCATTTTTGACAGAACATCGTTCGACCTTTCGTGGTTTAGCTTTTGTCACAGCCAAGTCTAAAACCTTAAGCCGGCATCGCTGTTGCGCAACATTGGGAGCATCAACCAAGCCGCACGCCTGCCCAGCGCCAGGCCCACCTTGCGGCAAGCCCGCACACGCAAACATGGGACACATGGCCCACCTTTCGAGACTCCCGGGCAGCACAAGCTGGGGCATATCTATAAGTAAGGAACCCGTTGGGGCACGGCCGCGCAACGGCCACAAGCGATGAACGGAGGCATAAGCCGCACAGTACACAGAGACATCCGCCGCCAGCGCAATCAGTACCCCAACAACATGCGGCGCCGTGATGTCATCGGCAGACAAGGAGGACGCCACCATGAAGAAAAAGACCCTATCGATCCTTTCCCTCTGCATCGCCCTCTTTGCCGCGTTTGCCCTTGTCGGCTGCGGCGGGAGCGCATCGGGCAGCGGCAGCGCCCCCAAGAGCGAGAGCAAGGAAAAGGCCCCCGTCGCCAAGAAGACCGACTTCATCTGGTTTAAGGTCGAGATGCCCGAGGGCGTCGGCGTAAGTGACTCTGCCGGCAAGAATGCCGACAGGGTCCAGCTCACCTTCCCCGAAGATGAGAACGCCTCGGCCGATCGCTTTATCCCCGTTTGGAAAAAAGCGCCGACGGCCGAGGAATCCCACGCCGACCAGGCGGAAAAGAAGGGGGACACGTTCCAGTGGAAGGATGGCGGGTCCGTCGAGTATAACGGCAGGACGTGGCTCGTCGGAACATACGAGGACAACAGCGGCATCTCAACCATGCTTTTTACCGACGTTGAGCCGGGAAGCGTCTACGTCCTCATCTCGAACTTCGACCAGCACGAGAAAGAAGCCGAGGCGCTCCTCAACTCCATCGAGTTCCCCGATGACATGGAAGAGGCAGTTTCCGAGGCACGCGAAGTCGAAATTTCGAGCATCGAGATCAAGTAACGGGGCACCCGCACGCGCCCCATTAAAACAACGGGCGCCCAACCCGGGGAGGGTCGACAGCACCGGCCCTCCCCTCTTTTGCGCCCGGACATATTGCCACTTGCCGGCGCAAATCCGGCCCCCAGAATGGGACACATGGCCCACCCGAACGAGCCGCTCGCGCGTACAGTAAAGGCAAGTAATCCATGGGCGGTTACAGATCGAGGAGGACACGACCATGAAAAAGAAGGCCTTTGCGATTCTCACCCTCTGCATCAGTCTCTTTGCCGCAGTTGCCCTGGTGGGTTGTGGCGGAAGCGGCGGCGCTACCGGCAGTGGCGGTGGCGGCGGAGCAGAAAAGCCAGCCGTGGATATGAGGACCGACTTCATTTGGTTTAAGGTCGAGGTCCCCGAGGGCGTCGAGATCACCGACGTTGCCGGCGACACGGCCGACAGGGCCCAGTTTAAGTTCACCGAGAGCGAGCACGCCAGCGACCGCTTCATCCCCGTCTTCGACTCTGACAAGAACGCTGACGAGCTGTTCGACTACGAGGCCAAATGGAAGGCCAACTTTGAGTGGACCGAGAATGATCCCGTCAAGTACAACGGCAAGACCTGGCGCAACGCTTCCTATACACACTCGGGCGGCGTGACGACTGAGTACTTCACCGAAGCAGGCGGCGGCAGCGTCTACGTGAGCATCGACAATGTCGAAGAGCACAAGGACGCCGTCGAGACCATGATGAAGTCTCTGGAATTTGCCGACGACATCGCCAAGGCCAAGACCGAAGCCATGGACGTCAAGCTCGACGATATCGAGATTAAGCGCTAAAGCTCCAACGGCATGCAACAGCGCCGTTTTAGCTCAGCCGGGATGCAAGGTGCGACTCCTTGCATCCCGGTTTTTGCGTTCAAAAGCGCCCGATCACATCACCATATTGAGCACGTTGACGAACTCGTTTGCCTGGGAGCGGCTGCTCAGGCTAAAGACACAAGCAGTCAACAGCCTGTTACGTAGGAAAACGTCGCGGCCCCTGATCCTGTTGACCCCCGTGATGTCCTTAAGATAGACAATCTCGGTGTGCTTGCCGCCGAAAGTGCCCTTCTTGAGCACCTCAATACGGTTGGGGTAGATCTTAACGTCTTTAAACCTACCCGAACCTTTGTCCTGGAACAGCAAAGTGTTGTTATCCATGCGTGTCACACCCGCGGGGTCCGCTAAAACTGCCTCTATGGCCACATTTTAGTCACCGCAAGGCGCCCATGCGAAGGTGCCAGACAGCACAGCAATTCGTGTCCGCGCGAGGCTTTAAACTAAATGCGATAAAGATGCATTCCACAAGAGGAAAGTGGGGCGACAGTGATGGGCGAACTGGTAAACCGTGGAGAATCGGCAATCGTGCCAGAAGTTTTTTACAAGCAGGTTTCCTCGATTCTCAACGCCGCTCGCGACAAGGCCTATACCGCCGTTAACTTTGCGATGGTTGAGGCGTATTGGGAGATCGGCAAGAGCATTGTTGATGAGCAGGGCGGAGAGGAGCGCGCAGTATATGGAGAGGCATTGATTGCAGGCCTCTCCAGAAGGCTTACCGCGGATTTCGGAAGAGGCTTTGGCATCGCAAACCTTCGCAATATGCGTCAGTTCTTTCTTGCGTTTCCAATTCGCGACGCACTGCGTAGCGAATTGAGCTGGACTCATTACCGCAGGTTGATGCGCATTCCCGACCCCGATGCTCGCGCCTGGTACATGAACGAATGCGCCGATTCTCGTTGGAGCACGCGTCAGCTCGAGCGCCAGATCAACACCATGTTCCGCGAGCGCCTGCTTGCCAGCAAGGACAAGGAGGCCGTCACCCAGGAAATCCAAAAGAGCGCCCCGGCTCGTCGCCCCGAGGATATCATCCGCGACCCATATGTACTGGAGTTTTTAGGTTTCTCGGACGATACTGCGTTTCGCGAGAGCGATCTAGAGCAGGCGCTCATCACGCATCTTCAGAAGTTCCTGCTGGAGCTTGGCCGTGGTTTCGCTTTCGAGGCGCGCCAAAAGCGCATCACCTTTGATGGGCGCCATTTCT
>CATZMG010000013.1 GCA_958421655.1 uncultured Collinsella sp. | reverse complement strand
CCCCGTCATGTTGATGCAGCCGCTGATGATATCGTCTCCGGTTTTGGCCGGGCGGGGGACCGACTCGCCGGTAAGGGCGGCGGTGTCGAGCTGGGTTTCGCCCTCGACGATGGCGCCGTCGATAGGCACGCGCTCGCCGGGCTTGACCACGATCACGGTGCCGACGGCGATGTCATCGGGGAAGACCTGCTCGAGTGTGCCGTCGGGCTGCTCGACGTTAGCGTAGTCGGGCGCGATGTCCATCATGGCGCTGATCGACTTGCGGCTTTTGCCCACGGCATATGCCTGGAACAGCTCGCCAACCTGATAGAACAGCATGACGGCTGCGCCTTCGGCCATGTGCGGATCGGTGTCGGGGAAGAGCACCATGGCAAACGCGCCGATGGTCGCGACGGCCATGAGGAAGCTCTCGTCGAACGCCTTGCCGCGGCGGATGTTGTTGTATGCCTTTTGGAGCACGTCGTAGCCGGCAATCAAAAAAGGCACGAGGAACAGTGCGAAGCTGGCGTAGATGTCGCCCGGGGTGCCGAATGCGGCAGTGAGGGTGCCGAGTTCATCGAGGGCGTACACCACGGCAAAAATGCCCAGCGCTACCAGGATGCGGTTGCGCTTATGCTCGAGTGACTCTTTTTTCTTGCGCTTCTTCTTTTTCTTCTTGGGGTCGGCGGTGGCCATGACTCGTATCCTCCCATTTGAATGTATGAACACTCGCTCATATAATTTCGCGAGCAAAGGCCGCAGCAAGCGCGGCCTTGCAGGTTGGCGTAAACCTGGGCTAGAGAATAATCTCGCAGTCCGGCTCGGCGTCGGCCGTAAACTCAACAACGCGGTTGAGCACCTCGTCGAACTCAGCATCATCGGCCTCGAGCGTCAGCTTCTGGGTCATAAAGTTGACGGACACGGATTTGACGCCCTCGAGCTTGGCCAGCTCGTCCTGAAGCTCGCGCGCACAGTTGGCGCAATCGATCTCATCGAGCTTGTACTGCTTTTTCATGGTGGGTTCCTTTCCCGTTTTTGCGGCTTGGGTGCAGGCCGCGCTGGTACCGTGGTTGGCTGCTATTCGCAGATGTGGCTCATGCCCTGGTTGAGCATGGTGTAGACGTGGTCGTCGGCGAGCGAGTATAGGATATTGCGCCCGTCGCGCCGGAATTTAACCAGGTGCGACTGCTTGAGTGTGCGCAGCTGGTGCGACACCGCGGACTGCGAGGTTTCGGTCGCTTCGGCGATGTCTGCCACGCAGAGCTCGCGGCCCATGAGGGCGTAAAGGATCTTGATGCGCGTGGTGTCGCTGAAGACCTTGAACAGGTCGGCGAGGTCGTAGAGAAGCTCCTCGTCGGGAAGGTCCTCGGGCGAGCAGGTGGTGGGGATCGCGGGTTCGGTGGCCTCGATGTCGGGTTTCGTTTCATCAACGCGGATGCTCATTGCAATATCCTTTCATATGAACATGCGCTCATATAACTTGCTTTCGATTATATGAGTGTATGTTCATATGTCAATACAATTTGCGTCAATTTCGATGACTGCTTGCCGCCTCTGCGATTTTCTGTGGGTTGGGAGACATCGACGCAATGCTCGCCAACATATTTCGAGATGTTCGGCTAGCATGCTAAGAAAGCCACCTTGAGAAGCATTAGAACTGTTCATATTTGTACTTTATCGTGTCAAATACCGCGAGAATCAGTTCTTCCTCTACGGGAGTTCCTGCAGAATCAGTTTTATCTAAAGTTATATTGAGCATTGCTGCAGCCAATCTGGCACACCGGTGGCCGAATAAGTCGAAAAATGTAGGTGGACATCCGCAGAGATCGCCTTTAGAAGAGCGAATTCTCAATTAGATCAATAATCGTGTCGTCTTCCGTGCGGTTTTCATCGATTTTTGCGAACATGTCGCATTCCCAAGCCCCATTGATTTCCTCAGCAAGGGCCCCGACGTGTTGCATGTCGTCGGGTTCGGGCACATCGTTGATGCTCGGGTCATCAGCTTGCGGATATTGGCTTGCAATTTCGCGCTTGGCGGCCTCTTCTTCTTTGAGTGTCTCCAGGACGCGGCGACCGTATTCGAAGTAGCGCCGCAAGACAAATTGACGAAGAGTTTCTTGCAGGATGGCGAAGTTATCCGGGAGTCGACCGGGCCATATCTTCTCGCGAATGCGAATCGCTTCCATGACCCGTTTAAAAGCGGACTGTTTGAAAAACGAATGACGATTAACTGTGATAACGGCATATCCCATGTTTCGCAGCGTGTTTCGGCGCTCCTCGTCAATTGATTGCTGCTCGGGTTCGTCGTGGTAAAAGCCGTTGTATTCGATATCGGTCATCGAATTTTCGAGCAGCGCGTCGAGGTAGAAAACCGTCCGTCGCGTTAGGGCGGCGTATCTTTTGGGGACTGGGATTGGATAATCCGTTTTGATAGCGCGTATGGCTAAGCCACCCATTGACTTGGGCATTGTCAGCATCATGACAAACGCCGTTTCGAGTGGGGAGCGACAGCCTTCGTGTACATAAGAAAGTGCCTTAAGTGCTTTATTAGATCCACGATACCCCGGTGCCTCTGAAAAGAAGGCTCTGAGCTCTTCAACGCTGGTTAGGGCTGGGCGCTCGCGATATTGAGTTTCGTCGGACGTTCCAAGCGCGTAGGAGCCGCAGATTTCAAAGTAATACTCAACGAGCTCCGAAAGGTTGAGGTCGGCTGTTGCTTCTAACGCGCACAGCTTGATATCGACGATGTAGACGTTCGGCTCGAGTTCTAGGTAGCTTTCTGCATCAAACGTATAGTGCGTGCAGTGGCAGATGCAGCCCTTGCGATGCCTTTTGGCATTATTGGAAAACGTCAGCACATGGATACGTTCAGAATCGACATTCTTTCTGTTGAGCCATGCTCGTGCCGCTTCCAGGTCGGACGTGGTCGGCGCAGACACCCTGATCTTTTCCATAGGTATGGGACCGGTCGCGTAGCTTGCGAGCGAGTTGGCTGTTTGGTATACAGCGCGTGCCGTGGTATGTGACAGAATGATTCCCATACGCGCATGATGGCATAGCGGACGCCGCATACGCCCGAAACTTCGGGCAACGGTATTGGGGCGCGGCTTATCTTCTGCGAACGGTGGGTTTTTGAGCTGTCGTATTGAGGGAGCAGCTTTGGCTGGGGAGGTTTCTGCCGGCTGCCCCTTTTTGATGAACTTTAGTTGCGGATTCGTAGCTTCTAAGCGTTTTTGCCGACCGCTCAGATGCCTCACCAACATAATTTGAGTTATTCGGCCTTATCCTATACAAATAGGTGCGATCGCAACGTCCTATTCGAATTGATTCAGGTAGATTTATGGGGCTTGGTTGCGAAATTAAGGCGATTTTAGCTTCGATTGCGGTTCAAGGGGCCTTGACTAGTGGTTCAGCTGGCCGAACAACTCGAAAAATGTAGGTGGGCCAACCTGCCGACTATGTGAAGCACGCGTATTTGCTCGTTTTGATGAAAACTAGGGTGCAGCCATAAGGCTGCGCCCTAGTTTACTGCGTGTCGGTGTGCCCAGACGGATTGCGCTGTGCCTGGCAGGCGCTCCCGCAGATGGATCGGTTATTTCGCGAATAGGTTCTTGAGGTTGAACTCGGCCTGAACCGTGCGGAGCATGAGGTCGGTGTCGTCGAGGCCCAGATGCTGCTCGTTGGCGTCGGCGGCGAGGGTTCCACGGCGGCGCGCCCAGTTCTCGAGCGCGGCGGGCGCGGATTCGCGGGGGAGCGAGCGGACGTCGGCATCCAGGCTGCGGCAGATCTGGCGCGAGTCGATGACGATGATCTTGCCGGCGCGGCGTGCCTCGGCGTAACCGTCCAGGTGGATCTTGAACCAACTGTCCTCAAAGGCGGCGTTGTGCGCCATGTACGGGTACTTCTTCATAAGCTTGAGCAGCTGCTTCTGCAGTTCCTTGTTCTCGCGGAATGGCTTTTTGCCGTCGATGTCGTCCCAGGTGATGTGGTGGATATTCGACAACGGCACATCCTCGCCGCGGTAGATGTCGGGCAGACCGCAGTAGTGCGCCTCGGCGTCGTGCGGGACGGCGTCGCTGGTGAGCTCCATGATTTCCCAACCCACATTGATGATATAACCGCGCTCGGGTGCACGGCCGGTGGTCTCGATGTCGATACCGAGCACGGTGCCCTGGATGGGCTTGCGGGCGTAGGCCACGCCGAGCGCGTCGCGGTCGCCGCGGATTTCGCGCATAACGGACGCGGCGGTGCGCTTTTGCATCTTGCCGATGGCGGCGCAGGTGTCGGCATCGGACAGGCCGCGCGAAAGCGTCGCGGGCGTCACGTTGCGCAGGCGTGCCTCGCCAATCTGGTCGCACAGGTCGCGGTTGCGGTCAGCCAGGTCGCGCACGGTGGCAAAGTCGAAGCTGGGGTCGCCCTCGGCGGTAAAGTACTCGGTTTCGAGCACCTTAAGGGCCTCTTCGCCCTTCTGGCGCTCGGACTCCATGGCGCCGTGATCGCCATAGATAAACATGGGAATAAACGGCTGGCGCTCGTATTCGAGTGCTTGTGAAACGTTCATATAACTGCTCCTTGGACGGGCCGTGTCGCGCGGCTCGGTGGCATTGAGTTATGGCGAGATGATAGTTTACCATGGGCAACTATTGGCACCACGCCTAGGACAACTACAATACCCTAGTTGACCGCTAGGACTTTTACAATGCTGCCGAAAGACATGAAAGGTTCCATCCGTCATGGATTTGCTGATTGATATTCTGCTCGACGCCGGCAAGGACACGCTCTCGCTGGCGCCGTTTTTGTTGGTGACGTATCTTGCTCTCGAGACACTTGAGCACGTTGCGGGCGACCGCGTCAACGGCGCTATCAAGCGCGCCGGCGCTGCGGGTCCCGTGGCTGGCTCGCTGCTGGGCATTGTGCCGCAGTGCGGATTTTCGGCCATGGCAGCAACGCTGTACGCCGGCCGTGTCGTGACGCTGGGCACGCTGGTCGCCGTGTTCCTCTCGACCTCCGATGAGATGCTGCCGCTGTTGCTCGCCGAGCAAGTGCCCGTGCAGACCATGGCGATGCTTTTGGCTTCGAAGGCACTGATCGCGCTGGTCACGGGCTTTATCGTGGACGCGGCTATCCGCGGCCTTCGTCGTAATGCCCGCGCGCATGCGGCGATTCGCCGTACCGTGCTGGGGACCGCTGCCAATCCGGCTCATGTGAACTGCGCGCACGACGACCATACCGGGGGCGACATCATTGATGAAGTGGCCGAGGCGGGCGTGAGCGCCGATCACATCCATGAGTTGTGCGAGCGCGACCATTGCGGTTGCGATGATGATGAAGATGAACACGAGCGCGACCACGGACACAGCCATGACCACGGTCACGCAGGCGAGCATGAGCACCACCACGGCCATGGGCACGACCACGGTCACTCCCACGAAGGTGCGCCCGTCCTGTCGATTATCCGCAGCGCGATCTCGCACACCGTGCAGGTTTCGGTTTTTATTTTCCTGGTGACGCTGATTCTAGTTGCCGTGCTCGAGACCTTCGGAGAGTCCGCGATCGAGCAGTTCCTGCGTGGCAACGAGACGCTCGCCGTCTTGGGCTCGGCACTCGTCGGCCTGATCCCCAACTGCTCGGCCAGCGTGGTCATTACGCAGCTGTACCTGGAGGGCGCGCTACAGCTGGCGCCGATGCTCGCCGGCACGCTCATTTCCGCCGGCGTGGGCTATCTTGTCCTGTTCCGCACCAACCGCAGCGCTCGTGAAAACGCCGTGTTCCTGGTCATGATGTACGTCATCGGCGCCGGCTGGGGCCTTATCCTATCCGCCTTCGGCCTCTAAGTAGGCCTAAAAAATGGGCTTCAAATAGCCATGCTCGGCGCCTGCGCAATGCGGCGACGCATGGCATTTTGAAGCCCGTTTTTTGTTGAGCCATGGATTCCGAGCGCTCACACCGCGCAAAACAAAAAGGTAGATTTCCGGGCATGTCCCGAAAATCTACCTTGGTTAGCGCAGCAGCTCGGTGAGGTTGCGCTTAAAGCGGGCCCGGTCTTCGCTGGTAAATGCCGCCGGACCGCGAGTGCGACCGCCGGCGCGGCGCACCTTCTTTTCCTCGTGGCGAATAAACAGTTGCATGTCGATGGTCGCCTTATCGTAGACGCGCCCGCGCACGCCGATGGCGGCGGCATCGCGCCCGAGCACCATGCTCGCCAAGCCAATGTCCTGCGTCACGACTACATCGCCCGCCTGCAGGCGTTCGACAATGGCAAAGTCGGCGCTGTCGGCGCCCACGCTCACATCGAGCGTCGTGACCCAAAATCCGCGTCGCGCGTGCTCGGCATCGCGCGGATCGTCGCGGCGAATGTGGCGTTCCAGGTTCTGTGTGCTGTTGCCGGCGATAACGACGGCGACGCCCGCCCGCCGCGCGCAGTCAATCGACTCGCGCGTGACCGGGCAGGCGTCTGCATCAATAAAGAGCGTTCGCGGCATCTAGTGCACCAGTTTGCCAAATTGAATAGCGCGAACAATCAGCGTTACGCCAAACACCAGCAGTGCGGCGCCGCTAAAGATGACGAGCATCTTGGCCGACCACAGCGGATAGATAAACACGAACATGCCGGCGATGATGGAGAGCGCGCCGCTCAGGATGGCGAGGGCACGGTTGGACGAAAGCTCGGACTCCAGAATGGACATGACACCTTCGACGATCCAGCCAAAGCCGGCCACGATAACCACCATCGTGGTGAGCGTCGCGGTCGAGAAGGCCTGGTTGCGCAGGATTATGACGCCGCCCAAGATAATGAGTAGGTTGGAGATGATGCTCGTCACGCGCCAGCCGGTGGGCAGCAGTGGCTCGAAAACAGCGGTAAACAGCCTGATCGCGGCCGTGATCACAAAGTAGAAGCCCAAGACGGTCGTTAGGAAGACGAGGGACTTGGCGGGCGCAAACAGCAGTGCGATGCCGGCGACGAGCGCCAAGACGCCCGTGATGGCGTAAATCCAGCGCACGGCCTTGACGGCCTTGCCTGCCATGCTTTTCTCGTCAAATCCAAACTGGCTCGTTTTTTGGTCATCGTTCTTAAAGATGCCCATAATGTCTCCTTTCTGTGCGGCGTAAGCCTTGATCGTTACAACCAGTATCGCCTAAAGGCGCTGGCGTATGGGTCGGGGAGGGCGAAACGTAACCCAAAGGCCCCGAATTGTTTCCGTTGTTCCCCACGTCGCGATTTTCTATTCAACAGGTATAGAACATTGCAGCCCTGTTCGTTATTGCCTACGTTTTAGGTTAGATTTTCCTAAGAACAATTGCCCGAAATTGGGGGTCCCTATGAACGAAACAGTTCCCGCGGCGCCGGTAAGCGCTGAGTCGATGGCGAAGCAAGGTTGCGAAAAGCTCGGCCTGGACACGTTTGACGCGCTGGTCCGCCGCGCCCGCACGTGCCGCCGATTTGACGAGTCCATGCGCGTGCCGCGCGAGTTTTTGCTCGAGCTGGCGGAACTGGCGCACCTGGCTCCGTGTGGTGCCAATGCTCAGCGTCTTCGTTTTCATGTGGTGAGCGGTGCAGAGGACTGCGCGCGCGTATTTGATGAGCTTGCGTGGGCCGGCGCGCTTAAGGATTGGCCGGGTCCTGCCGAGGGCGAGCGCCCGACCGGCTACATCGCGATTCTGGCCGAGCGCGCCGTTCCGGGCAAGCCCGCCGCTCCCATTACCGAGGTCGACACGGGTATTGCCGCGCAGACGATGATGCTCGCCGCCCGCAGCGCCACGCCCGAGGTGGCTGCCTGCATGTTCAAGGCCTTTACGCCCCACGCGATCGATGCCATGGGGCTCGATAACGACAAGTATGAGCTCAAGCTGATCATGGCGTTTGGCGTTCCGGCCGAGACGCAGGTGATCGATGCGATCGATTCCAACCCCGACGGCTCAATTAATTACTGGCGTGACGAGGCGCAGGTGCACCACGTGCCCAAGCGTTCGCTCGCCGACGTGCTGGTGTAGTTGAGCGTCACCGCGGTGTGATCCGGCGGTAAACCACCACAAAGGTACCTGTCCCCTTTGCGGTGGTGCGAGGGGAGGGCGTGTGGCAGATTTGTATTTGGTGCGGCATGGGCAGACTGAGCTCAATGTGCAGAGCATTTTGCAGGGCTGGCACGATTCGCCGCTTACGGCGCGCGGGCGCGAGCAGGCGCTGACGGCGCGTACGGCGTTTGCGGCGCGTGGTGTGGCCTTTGATCATGTGTATTCCTCGCCGTTGGGCCGGGCGCGGCATACGGCCGAGCTTATCGTTGGCGAGGGCCGTTCCATTGAGCTGGTCGATGACCTGCGTGAGTGGCATTTTGGCTCGCTGGAGGGCACATCAAATCGCGAGATGCCGCCGCAGCCCTGGGGCGATTATCCGGTGGCCTTTGGTGGCGAGTCTGAAGTGCAGCTCCAGTCGCGCATGGTCGCGGCGCTGTCCCGCATCATGGCCAGGCCGCAGCACGACTGCGTGCTGGCGGTTTCCCACGGCTCAGCCTGCCAAGAGTTTCTTGAGTATGTGACTGGCGGGGGAGAGCTACCCGACAACGGTGCCGTGCTTCATTTTGGCTATTGCGACGGGGCGTTTTCGCTCTTGGGTTGGTAACGAACGAAAGGACCCCTATGAATAAAGATCTGTATCTGGTCCGTCATGGACAGACGATATTCAACCTTAAGCGTATCATTCAGGGGTGGAGTGACTCGCCGCTTACGCAGTTGGGATGCGACCAGGCGGCGCGCGCCGGCATGTTTTTACGTGCGCGCGGCATTGAGCCCGATCATGCCTACACCTCCACGCTTCATCGCACCGAGCAGACTATCGCCAACTTGTGGCCGGGCTTGGCGTACGAGCGCCTGGACGGCCTGCGTGAGTGGTTCTTTGGCGACTTTGAGGCTGAGCGCGTGATGCTCATGCCCGAGCGCCCATGGCGCGACTTCTATCGCCAGTTTGGCGGCGAGGGCCAGATGCAGGTGCGCGAGCGCATGGTGGCGACGTTGACCGAGCTTATGCAGCGTCCGGACCATACGTGCGTGCTCGCGGTAAGCCATGGCTCGGCCGTCAAGGAGTTTTTGGATCACGTGAGGGGAGCGGCGGCCGATGAACGCGATCGCGTTCCGGGCAACTGCTCGGTGCTGCATTTCGTGTTTGACGACGAGGCCGGTACGTTTGAGCTGATTGAGATTTTTACGCAGGAAGATTATGCGCGCGAGCTGGGGCTTGAACCGCTTGTGGCTACTGCAGGTCCGCAGCGCGGATAACGCGAGCGTGGCGGCACGGGTCGCCGGCATAACTTCTCGACGCAAAAGGGGCGGAGATGCATGTACCTGCTGCATCTCCGCCCCCTGTTTGTTGAGCTGCCGATTTATGTGCTGGGCGGTCTGGTCTTGCTAGAACCGCGCGACCTGGTGCGTGAGCAGACCTGTCGGAACCTGCGGCGCGGCGCCGCTGACCTGCGCGGCGGGGAAGAGCACGGCAACGGTAAAGTTGAACGGCTCCTTGCCGGTGTACGTTCCGGCGGCACGGGTCTCATCGGCCAGCAGCTGCGACGCCCCGGTCAGAGCGGCGGCGTAGGCGGGGTCGTCGGCCAGTGCCGGCTCCGGTGCTTGTTCGAGCATAGCGCGGATGGCCCCGACGGCGTCCTCGCGCTTGACCTCCCACGCGCGGTGCGTAATGCCCGCGGGGTCGGTGACGGCGTAGAGCGACGCGCCCTCTTTGGCGGCGCCCAGGATGATATCCATGACGGGCGAGGCCTCGTAGGCGAGCGACACGGGGCGCGGCTGCACCTTGAGCTCGGCGATCGCGCGCGCGGCGGCGGCCACGTCGGCGCTGGCATCGCCCTTGCCGCCCGCAAGTACACTCGTCGGGCAGATCGCCACGACACCCGTCACACGTCCCGGCTCGCCCGAGCATTCGTACACGTAATACGCCGCACCCGGGTCCTTGAGCATCAGACCATCGGCAATGGCTCCGCGCAGAGCATCGTTGCCGCTCAGGATGCTGCCCATTGCAGGCAGCGCCTCGAGCACGCGGTCCTGAGTCGGGCGGATGCAGGGAAACGGAAGTGCTTTCATGGGCGGTCCTAACGCACGAATCGGTTTGTTCGCGGCTTATTATGCCCCAACTTGGCAGCTCTCGTCCCGGAGCACGTTATCGGCGAGCGCGATTAGCACCTGCTGACAACGAACGATATCGGCGTGGGGCACATATTCGTTGGGCTTGTGCGCGAGCGCGAGCGACCCGGGACCGTAGCTCATGCAATTGCGGTTGTCTGTCTTGCCGGCAATGACGGCGGTGTCGGTGTAGCCGGTAAAGAAGCCGACGGTCGTGTCCGCGTCCGTCACGTCATCGGCGGCACGCTTGAGCGCTGCTAGAAGGGGAGAGTTCGGGTCGCGCTCGATGGCGGGGCGGTCGCCCGTCACGGTGTAGCTGCCATGGCAACCGGGAACGGCGGCTTCGGCGACGGCGATGGCCTGCCCTACCATGCGCGTCGCGGCGGCCGTATCGGTCGGCGGGGTCAGGCGCATGTCGACCCAGACTTTGGCGCGGTCGGGTACGACGTAGGGGCGATATCCGCCCTCGATTTGGCCAAACGTGATGGTCGAAGGCCCCAGCTCATCGTGCGCGGGCAGCGCCACAAACGCGCGACGGAGCGAACACACGACCTCGGCCATGGCGGCGACGGCATCCGCGCCCTTCCAAGGCTGGCTCGCATGCGCCGTGACGCCGGTCATCTCGATCTCGAACCACGTGCGACCCTTGTGCGCCACCTGGATCTGTCCGTCGGTGGGCTCGGTGTCCAGCACCCATTCACGCGAGCCGACCCAGCCAGCATCGATGGCTGCCTCTGAGCCGCGCATAAAATCTTCCTCGTCGACCGAGCAGATGAGCGAAAAGCCGCGGCGGGGCAACGCGCCATCCGCCGCCACGCGCTCGAGCGTATGGACCAGTGCGGCAATGGCGCAGGCCAGGCCACCCTTCATATCGCAGGCGCCACGGCCATAGAGTTTGTCGTTACGCACAACCGTCCCGAGCGGCGGCGTGTCCGCGTCCCAGCCATCGCCCAGCGTAACGGTATCCATATGGCAGATATAGACGAGTCGTGGCTCGTCGCTCAGTCCCGGCACGGTGACCATAAGGTTGCGGCGCCCGGGCAGCACCTCGAGTTCCTCAACCTGCACGGCATGGAGTACCGGATGGCTCAGCTGTGCCAACCGTTCCTCAACCAACGCTTTGATATAGCGCTCAATCTCGTCCTCATACGCACCCGGGTCTGAGCTGTCGATCCGCACGAGTCCTTGCGTAAGCCGCCAAGCAAAATCTGTATCAACCATAGGCACCTCACAGATAGTTAGGTCAACATACAGATTGTATGCCAAGAAGCGGCTCGGTGCATTTAATGGAGCGCTCACAAAAACGGGGCGCCTCTCGTGCGAAAGGCGCCCCGCGGGCATTCAATGTCAGTGACGGGCAGGCCACATGGGGAACTGCCCGTCAGATCAGCCGGCGCTATTTGATTACGCGCACGCGATACATCGACGGAATCTGCTTAAGCGCCTCGATCGTGCTGCTGTTCAGGTGCTCATCGGTGTCGAACATGGTGTAGGCGTTCTCGCCGGCGGACTCGTTGGTCATGCGCTGCACGTTGGCGTTGTCCTTGGCCAGGATGGCCGTGATCTGGCCGATCATGTTGGGCACGTTGGCATGCAGGCAGGCAATGCGGCTCGCGGCGCGCGCCTTGCCCATGCTGCAGGCGGGGTAGTTGACGCTGTGCGCGATGTTACCGTTCTCCAGGTAATCCTTGAGCTCGCTGATGGCCATGTCGGCGCAGTTGGCCTCGGCTTCGCCGGTGCCGGCGCCCGAGTGCGTGGTGATAAACGTATTGGGCATCTTGACGGTCTTGGGCGTGGCAAAGTCGCAGCTAAACCAGCTGAGCTTACCCTCGCGCAGGGCGGCGTCGACGGCGTCTTCGTCGATGATGGTCTCGCGCGCGTAGTTGATGAGCACGGCGTCGGGTGCCAGCAGGTTAATCTGCTCGGTGCTGATCATGCCGATGGTGTCGGCCTTGCTGGGCACGTGTACGGTGAGGTAGTCGCAGCCGCGGCAGAGATCCTCGAGCGTGCCCACACGCTGCACCTCGCGGCTCAGCACCCACGCGTGCTCGACGGAAATGAACGGGTCGTAGCCGTAAACGTCCATGCCCAGGTCGACGCAGGCGTTGGCGACCTTGGAGCCCACGTTGCCCAGGCCGATGACGCCGATGCGCTTGCCCTTGAGCTCGCGGCCCACAAAGGCCTTCTTGGCCTTCTCGGCATCGACCTGAATCTCGGGGTCGTCGGCGTTGTCGCGCACCCAGTTCATCGATTGCACCACGCCGCGGCTCGAGAGCACCAGCATGCCTAGGACGAGCTCCTTGACGGCATTGCTATTGGCGCCGGGGGAGTTAAAGACGACGACGCCCTTCTTGGCGTACTCTTCGACGGGGATGTTGTTGACGCCGGCGCCGCAGCGGGCGATGGCGCGGATTCCCTCGGGCAGCTCGTAGCCGTGCAGGTCGGTTGAGCGCATCAGAATGGCGTCGGCCTCTTCGGCGGTGCTCACAAATTCGTAGCCTTCGCCAAACTCGACTTTGCCGTCTTTGGTGATGTCGTCGATGGTCTTAATCTTGCGCATGAAAAACTCCTTAGCTGGTTTGTTTAAAACAAGTGGTTTGAAGTGGCTGATCGGCCCGCGTGCTGCGGGCTAGTTAGATCGCTGGCTCAAACCGTGCTGCGCTTCGAAGTCCTTCATGTACGTGGCCAGTGCCTGCACGTCCTCCATGGTTACGGCGTTGTAGACGCTGGCGCGCATGCCGCCGACGAGGCGATGGCCCTTGACATTTTGAATCTGGTGCTCTGCCGCGCCTGCGACAAAGGCCGCGTCGAGCTCGGCGTCGCCGGTGCGGAAGGTGACGTTGGCGATAGAGCGGCTGTCGGCCTGCGTGGTGCCATGGAACAGCTCACTTTGCTCGAGCAGGTCATAGAGCAGATTGGCCTTGGCCCAGTTGCGCTCGGCCATGGCTGCGAGCCCGCCGGTCTGCTCGACCCAACGGAACACCTTGCCGCACACGTAGATGCCAAAGGTGTTGGGCGTGTTGAGCATGGAGCCCTTGGCGGCCTGGGTCTTAAGGTCCATGTACTGCGGCGTCTGCGCAAAGGCGGGGCCTTCGGCGATCAGGTCGTCGCGCACGATAACCACGGTGACGCCCGCGGCGCCGGCGTTTTTCTGAGCGCCGGCGTAGATGAGCCCGTAGCGCTCGATGTCGAGCGGCTGCGACAGAAAGCAGCTCGAGACATCGGCGACCAGCGGCACGTTGCCGCAATCGGGCAGCTCGTGGAACATGGTGCCAAAGATGGTGTTGTTCTGGCAGATGTAGACGTAGTCGAGCCCGCCGCCCGCGGCCTCGGCGGCAATGCGCGCGTTGATGTCGGCCATGTCGGGGATGCGGTCGAAGTTGGTGTCCTCGGAGCTCGCGAGCAGCACGGCCTCGCCGTACTTGGCGGCCTCTTTGTACGCCTTGTTGGCAAAGTTGCCAGTCACGACGTAGCCGGCGCGGCCGCGGCGCATGAGGTTCATGGGGATGCCCGCAAACTGCAGCGTGGCGCCGCCCTGCAAAAACAGGATGCGATAGTTATCGGGGATGCTCAGCAGACGGCGCAGTGTTGCCTCGGCGTCATCGATAATCTGCTGGTACATGCTAGATCGATGGCTCATCTCGAGCACGGACATGCCGCAACCGCGGTAGTCCATCATCTCGTCGGCGATCTCGGCGAGCACGCTTGTAGGCAGCGCGGCCGGGCCAGCTGAGAAGTTGTGCACACGTGCCATCTTCTAGTCCCCCTCGTAGTCGTTTGAACGTTCGGGATACTTTAGCACAGTGGAGCGCCAGGCGCGACCGCATCACGGTAAAACTCGAGTGCGCCGCTATGATTTACAGGATGGTTACATGGGGGAGGGGTGACCTTATCTGATGGCTCGCATCCGATCTGCCTCAGCTTTTGCTTGTTTCCAGGGGCGCACACGACCGTTGGTGAGGTCGTCGTAACCATGAGCGATGGTACGTTGAATGTGATCTTCGCGTTCCTGAATGGTAGTTAGTGCGCGCGTCTGATCAGAAATAGGCTTTACGACAGGCATACGAAACTCCTTACATAGAGGCATATGTATAACTCTATGTTGAATATAGCGGAGGGTGGCGTTGGGCGTGTGCGTGCCTGCATTCGTAAGCGCGGTTGTCTGGCAAGTGTGATTTGGGGCGACCTCGTTAAAGTTTCTAAGCTGCGAAAATGACCGTTAACCGGATTAAATTTTGTTGCTCAACATTTGACACTCTGGGCGTGGTAACTTTTTTACCAACAGGTATGATTATTGTCATGTGCCCGCGCCTGCCCGCCGGGTTGCGGCGCACTTGTGACAGCCTTTGACACCCTTGGAGCGTGTACTGTGGATGTAACCACAAAAAGCGTTCGGGGGGGGGGTGCTCACCCGCGAGCAATTCCTCCCGCATGAGATGCGCATCGTCGCTGCCCTTCGTATGCAGGGCGCAAGCGACGAGCAGGTCATTGTACGCGTAAAGAGCGAGAACCTCTTTCAATATCCCACGGAGCGCATGGTCGCCAACCGCGCAACCGTGTGCCTTCGCCGCCTTGACGCCATGGTGCCCACGGACGCCGTATGCGCCGCGCGCGGCATCGACCCCAAAACCGCCGTCGAGGCTGCGTCATCCCTAACCGGGCTCATGGCATCCGGCGCTCCCACGCAGGCGGACCAGGCCATCTTCTACAGCATGATCTGCCGCTACGATATCGTGCGCGAGCTCGTGCTCGTCGAGGTAGGGGAGCGCCTACAAAACTTCGATTATGCCTTTACGGCGGTTGATCTCAACGCCTTTATGACACGCTTTACCACGGAGTATCCGGACGCGGCCCGCTGGACTGAGGCCACGGTCAAGCGCATTAAGGGCTCGCTCCGCCAGACGCTCCGCCATGCCGGCCTTATCGGCGAGGGCCAGGGCCCGGAGTCCGAGCGCCTGTCACCACTCTTCCTCGATTCCGATGTCGAGCGAGCCTTGGTTCAGCTGGGCGAGCAGTCGCTTATCGCGGCCCTTACCGGCAGGGCAGTGATGTAGCGTGGCTCCCGTCAAAAGCGCCGTCGGCCCTGTTATCACCCCGGCGACCGATCTCACCACCAATATCGGCATCCATTCCCGCAAGAGCGTCGTGGCGGCGCATGCCCGCTCCGAGCGCGCCTGTCAGGAATTTGAGCGCCGTGCGCAGCTTCTGCGCGAGTGCCTGTGCAGCGAGGACTTTTTGGCCAACAAGGGCATAGGCAATGAGATCGGCTTCCACACTTTTTGCTATGACCCCGCGCTGGAGTTTGAGGCGCGTGCATTATTTGACACCCTTTCACGCGATGCCGAGGCCGACAAGCTTCCGTGCACGCTCAAGGTCGTGAACCTTTACGACGCCGTGCTGGCAATTCTCGAAAAGCGCCGTGTCCTCAAGGCTATCCCGCACCAAGAGGAGCGCCGCGGTACCCAGCGCGTGCTCGAGGACGTGGCCAAGTTCGCCTCGCCCGAGAAAGTCGCCGCGTACATCCTTGAGCAGACCGAGCCGCACGCGCCTGGAGACGTCGTTCTCCTCACCGGCGCGGGCGAGGTTTTCCCGTTCTTTCGCATACACACGCTTCTCCACTGCATGCTTGCGGATTTTGATGAGGTGCCTGTGGTCGCCGCCTATCCGGGCAGTTTCAACGGCTCTTCTTTCCAGCTCTTTAACCGTCTGCCGGCCGACAACTACTACCGCGCCATCGATATCTCGTAAGCACGGCTCCTCGCAGGCAAGTCCCTGCCGCCGGTAACAACCCTTTGCCATAACGTTCTCAAACCCAAAGGAGCACCCATGGACAACACGATCATTCGCGACCTCTTTGCTAAAGACATCAACCGCTCCATCAACGGCGTGGTCAAGGTCCAGGATTCAAAAGATGGGTCCATCCGCCAGGAGCTTGACGAGTACGTGGTGACGCGCGAGTTGCAGAGGCACTTTGCCACGTTCTTCAAGGCCTACGGCGATGCCATCGATGTGCCCACCGACAAGATCGGTGTGTGGATCAGTGGTTTCTTCGGTTCCGGTAAATCGCACTTCCTCAAGATGCTTAGCTACCTGCTCGAGAATCGCCAGATCGGCGGCAAGAGCGCCATCCGCTACTTTGACGGCAAGATCGTCGACCCCATGGTCGAGGCTGCCATGGAGCGCGCCTGCTCGGTGTCCACGCAGGCCATCCTCTTTAACATCGATAGCAAGGCGGGCCAGTGGAAGCAGGGCGATACGGCTCCCACGGCGCTGCTTCGCGGCTTTGAGCGCATGTTCTACGAGGCGCGCGGCTTCTACGGCGAGGACCTAAAGCTTGCAAAGCTCGAGGAACACATCGATTCCCTGGGCAAGACCCAGGAGTTCCGCGAGGCCTTTGAGCGCGTCAACGGCGAGTCCTGGCTCCAGACCCGCGACACCTACAGCTACTTTGAGGACGACGTCGTCGAGGTGCTGCAGAGCGTGCTCGGCATGAGCGAAAAGGCCGCATGGAACTGGCTTGAGGGTTCTGAGGACGAGGTTTTGGCCCCCGATGTCTTTGCCAAAAAGGTCAAGGACTACGTAGACGCTCAGGCAGCGGCCCACGGCGGCAACTACCGTTTGCTCTTTATGGTCGACGAGGTGGGTCAGTTTATTACAAACGACCGGGATCCAAGCCTTATGTTGAGTCTTCAGACCATCGTCGAGGAGCTGGGTGCCGCCTGCGGTGGCCGCGTGTGGGTGATGGTCACGAGCCAGGAGGCCATCGACAACCTGAGCCTGCCCGTGGGCAACGACTTTTCAAAGATCCAAGGCCGCTTCAATACCCGCCTTTCGCTCTCCAGCTCCAGCGTGGACGAGGTTATCCAGCGCCGTGTGCTCGAGAAGACCGCGCCGGCGGCCGATATGCTTGCACAGGTCTACGAGCAAGACGCCGCCGTCCTCAAAAACAACTTTACCTTCGAGGGTGGCTCGCGCTCCGACCTTGCCGGCTTCGCCAACTCCAAGGATTTTGTGGCCAGCTATCCGTTTGTGGGCTACCAGTTTAAGCTTCTGCCCGACGTGATGACCGAGGTACGCAAGCACGGTGTTAAGGCCAAGCACATGTCCACGGGCGAGCGCTCCATGCTGAGCGCGTTTCAGGAGAGCGCTCAGGCCATCCAGCATGACCAGACTGGTGCACTCGTGCCGTTCTGGCGCTTCTTCGACACAATCTCCAAGGATTTGGAGCACGGCATCATTCAGGTCGTTGTCTGTGCGGAGCGCGCGGCTGAAAACGCAGAGGGTCTTGAGAGCTACGATGTCCGGGTGCTTAAGCTCCTGTACTTGATCCGCTACATCGGCTACGTCAAGGCCACGGTCGAGAACATCTCCATCCTTATGATCGATAGCCTGGACGTGGACAAGCGCGCCCTTAAGGACCGCGTCAAGGAATCTCTCGCCCGCTTGGAGCGCGAGAGCTACGTGGCACGCCAGGGCGATACCTATAGCTTCCTCACCGACGAGCAGCAGGAGATAGCGCAGGAGATCGCACGCACCCCGATCGACAACGCGAAGGTGATTGAGTACATCAAGAAGCGCCTGTTCGAAAGCATCTACACTGCGCGCAAGCTCAACCGCGGGGCCAACGACTTTCCGTTTGACCGCTATGTGGACGGCTCAATCCACGGTACCAGCATGGGCGGCATGGAACTTTCCGTGGTGACCATGGCCAGCGATCTGGGCCGTTCGGACGATGCCGAGCTGGCATTGAAATCCGTGGATAAGGCCATCGTGGCCTTGAGCGACGAGGTGGATTATTGGGCCCCACTCGTCAACGCCGCTAAGATTCGCATGTACGCCCAGACGCGCAATCTGCAGGAGCTACCGCCGAGTACCCGCCAGATTGTCGAGGCCAAAATGCGCGAGAAGGACTTTAACGAGAAAGAGGCTGACGCCCTTTTGGCTGAGGCGGTGCTCCATGCACGATGCGCCGTCAACGGCCGCATGATTGAGATCCGTGCTGCCAAACCCGCTCAGGTCTTTGAGCAGGTGCTGGCGCAGCTGTGTGATGTGGTCTTTGAAAAGGCCGACTATATCGGCGCGCCGGTCACGAGCGATTCCGATATTCGCTCTACTCTGGTGGGCAACGTTCAGGTGGGGCTCGCTGGCATGGATGCAGGTAACACGCGTGCGCTCAAAGAGGTCGAGGACTACCTCAAAGTGCAGCACCAGCGCCACCTGGATACCGCTATGGGCGATATCCAGCGCCAGTACCAGCAAAGGCCCTTTGGCTGGCGCGAGGTCGACATCGCAAATGTGGTGGCGCAGCTTGTGGTGGAGCAGCGCGCGCAGGTGCTGTTTGGCGGTCAGACGGTTCAAGCTAACGACAGCCGCATGGTGGCGCTCCTGCGCAAGGATGCCGATAAGGCCCAGGTGCGCTTGCGCATGCGCATGAGCGACCGTTTGCTACGCGCTACGGGCGAACTCATGTGTGACCTGTTTGATCTCAAGACCGTGCCCTCCAACGAGGATAAGCTCGTGGCCGAGCTCAAAGAGCGCCTTGAGGGCTTGCGCGAGGCGTGCCTCGCCATGGCACGCGACTACTACACGGGCATCAAGCCGGCCTACCCGTATCCCGGTGAGGACGAGTGCGAGAAGATGCGCTCGGAGGTGGCCGACGTCCTTAAGGACCAGAACGAGGCCGAGGCGTTCTTGACCACGTTCACCAAGCACGAGGAGCGTTTGCTCGATGCCAAGGAAGACTTTGACAAGGTGGTTGAGTTCTTCGAGTCCAATCAACGAACAGCGTTTGACCACGCCAGGGATTTCTTGAACCGCACCGAGGGTATCGAGTATGCCTCCGATGACATTCCCGGTGCGGTGGAGAACGTGGCAACGGTTCGTGAGATCCTCAAAGATCCCAAGCCCTACGGCCGTATTAAAGACCTGCAGCCGCTTATGGATCCCGTCGAGGATGACATGAAAAAGCTGTTGAGCATCCGCCGCAATGAGTTTTTGTGTCGCATCGAGAGCGATCTGCAAGACCTGCGGGCGCAGGCCGAGAGTCAAAAGGGCCTTGTCAATCAGGCCAAGGATGCCATAGCAGACGCCGGCACTAAATACGAGTCGTTCAAAAACCGTGCCCACAGCGCTCAAAGCCTCAACGAACTGAGCGTTGTTGCAACTAACTGGGGCGACTGGCTCAGTGCGGCGGCCAACGAGATGTACGACGCTGTGGATGAGGCCCGCGTGCGTATGGACAACGAGCGCCGCACCACCGAGGTCGTGAGTACGGGCGAGGTGGTCAAGAAGGTCTCCAACAAGGGCGCCGCATCGTCTGCTCCCGTGCCCGCGCCCAAGCCCCAGCGCAAGATCAAGACTGTGCGCCGCGCCGATCTGGCCAAGCCGAGTCGTCTCTTGTCCGCAGAGGACGTGGAGCGCTACGTGGACGACCTGCGCTCCCGCCTTATGCAGGCGCTCGCTGCAAACGACGAGATCCGTATCAACTAACCCGCGGAGCCACCGGTGCCAAAGCGCGCACCGGTGGCTTATGGCGTTTAGAAAGGCTCATCAACCATGAACGATTCTGCTCTTAAGAGCTTCTGCACCTGGGCCCGTACGGAGCTCATCAAAGGCGTGGAGGCGCAGATGGTGCGCTACGGCATCACCGAACCTGCACCCGCGCCCGTTGGGTCCGAGACCGTCAACGGCCTGCCCCTAAGTCCGGCTGAGATTGGGCAACGCGACGAACTGCTGCGCATGCAGGCAGAGGTGGGTCACGAGGCGCTGCGCGACCGTGCGGCCTACACCTGGTTCAACCGCATCGTGGCCATTCGCTTCATGGATGCACGCGTATGGCTTCCCAGCCGTATGCGCATGCTAAGTCGTGTGGACGGCAGCCATGGCAGCGAGGCCGTGGAGAACGCATTGGACGTGGAAATAACGACGGCCGATACCGATCGCATAGCCGAGCTCAAGATGGCGGGCTTGGATGAACCGTTGTGGCGCTACCTGTTTGTTGCTCAGTGCGAGGAGCTTGCCGATTGCCTGCCGGGCGTCTTTGAACGCGTGGGCGGAGCCATGGAGCTGCTGTTGCCCCAGGGCCTCATGATGGCTGACAGTGTGGTGGGCAAACTCAATGCCGTCCTCGCTGACGAGGACTGGCGCGAGGGCGTGACCGTTCTGGGCTGGATGTATCAGTACTACAATGCCGACGTTAAAGACGAGTTCTTCAAGTCCAAGCGCAAGGCAGCGGCGGCGGACATCGCGCCCGCCACGCAGCTCTTCACTCCCGAGTGGATCGTGCGCTATATGGTCGAGAACTCACTCGGCCGTCTGTGGATGCTCAACAATCCGGGGAGTTCGCTACGCGAGCACATGAAATATTACATCGAGCCCGATGTTGAGCACGAGGACTTCATCCGCATCTCGAGTCCCGAGGAGATTTCGCTCTGCGACCCAGCGTGCGGCTCGGGCCATATCCTGGTTTATGCGTTTGAGCTGCTCTTTGCCATGTACGAGGAGCGCGGCTACCGCGAGCGCGAGATCCCGGAGCTCATCCTGACCAAAAACCTCGCTGGCATGGAGATCGATCCCCGTGCGGCTCAGATCGCCGAGCTGGCGCTTGCCATGTGTGCTCGCGAGCACGACCGTCGCTTCTTTAGACGTGGCGTTCGCGCCGATGTTACCGTGCTCACGAGCATTCCGCTGGGGGAGGATGAGCTACCGGGTAACAAGAAGCTCGCCGAGGAACTGAGCCATTTGGGCGAGATCGGCTCGCTTCTTAATCCTTCAGAGGACGAGATTGACGAGCTTAAGGCCGCCGCCGCGAGCTGTTCCGAGGACCTTTTTGCTTCTGCGACCAAAACTAAGCTCGAAAGCGCCGTCGCCATTTGCGAGAAACTGTCCCGTCGTTTTATCTGCGTCGTGGCGAATCCTCCGTATATGGGCAGCAGCAGCTTTAACCCCTTCATGAGCAAGTGGGTCAAGAAGAACTACCCCGACGTGAAGAGTGACCTCTTCTCCAGCTTTGTCGTTCGCATGTTCAGTCTCGCCAAGGACCACGGCGAGTGCGGAGTCATGTCGCCTTTCGTCTGGATGTTCATCGGAAGCTATGAGAAGCTCCGCAACGAGATTATCGACAACAGAACGCTGACCTCTCTCATCCAGCTTGAGTACTCGGGCTTCGCTGGCGCGACCGTGCCCATCTGTACCTACACGTTCCACAATTCGTTCGTCAAGGGCTACAAGGGCGGCTATGTGCGCCTTTCGGACTTCGTTGGTGCTGCTGTCCAGGCCCCGAAGGCGCTCGAGGCCATCCAAAACCCCGATTGCGGCTGGTTCTATCGCCGCGACGCCGACACCTTCAAGCAAATCCCCGGCACCCCCATAGCCTACTGGGCCAGTGACGGGTTACTCTCTGCTTTCTCTTTGGGCCACTCCATTGGCGATTACTCGGACTATACAGGGTCTCAAAATAAAACAGGCGACAACAATTTATATTTGCGCTTGTTTTGGGAGGTCGGCGCGCGTTCGGTCGGGCGAAAAGGCTCATGGGCTACTTATTCAAAGGGCGGCGACTTTCGTCGATGGTTTGGCAATCTTCATTGGTTGGTTTCGATCAAAAAGGACGCAATTGAGTTTTACCAGAGTAATCCGACCTCCAATTTGCTGGCGTCAAAATATTGGTTCAGCGAAGGCGTTTGTTACACAATGCTGACATCAGGCAAGCCGAGTTTCAGGCTGTTGCCGCCGACGGGCGGATTTGACATGGCCGGCCCATGCATTTGTGGCCTGGGCTCAAGCGAGAACTGGACCCTAGGTTTCCTTAATTGCTCTATTGCCGCCGATGTCCTCAGCATGCTTAACCCTACTCTTAACATGCAGGCGAGAGACATCAAAGCTCTTCCCGTGCTTATTTCCGCCGAGCATCAACCGGCAATTAATAGCCTGGTCGACAACAATATCTCCATTTCAAAAACTGACTGGGACTCGTTTGAGACTTCTTGGGATTTCAAGCGCCATCCATTGTTGTAGGGGTAGAAATGCTAATGAAAAAATACTCACTCGTTTCTAATGGACCTTCTGCAGTGTCTGAAGATCAGTACTTTGATTACTGCTGTATGGAATATTCAAAAATGCTTGAGAACCAAAATTTATTAGAGCGTAATTACCAGTCTTTCTTCGAACATAATCCATGCATGCTGCCAGGTGCCCTAGAGGGTAACCCGTCTCACGGTCCTTTGTTTTGGGCTGTGATTAGCCAGCCGGAAATAGGCAGAGATATAATTCGTCGACCTGATTTCATGTGGATAACTATGACTAGCTTAGAGTTAATTCCTGTATTGATTGAAATTGAGAGACCTGACAAGGCCGAGTTTCGTGTTTCGGATAATGTGCAGAATTCCAAGTTCACTCAAGCTTTGGAACAGATAAAGGAATGGAAAGCGCTTTTAAAAAAGCATGATGTCCTTGAAGCATTCTTTGAGCGTTATTCGATTCCTGATAGGCTTGCCAGACCAGAATGTGTCAAGCCTGTTTTTAAATTGATATATGGAAGACGCAAAGAGTTTGAAAACGATCCGTGGCTTCAGGATAAACGTAGGGCCGCTCAGGGGAATAACTTCGATATTTTATCTTTCGATCGACTTTCCCCTAATCGTGATTCAATGTCCTATGGCTGCATCAGAATCGATGGCAAGGGTTGCCAATATGCGGTCTCGGTCCCTCCAACGTTTCGATTGGGGCCTGTTGTTGCGGGAGCCTGCTCAAAGTGGTCCGGATTTCCAAATGCTGTTCGTGAATCCGGCTGCTAGGATGATCGAAAGCAATTTTTAATTTCAAGATATGAGTATTGGTCAAAGTGGGCTTTAGACGCCAATCACGGCTTGTATTGCACATCTGATTGGGAGTAAGTGGTGTGCGATTGCCTTATTGCTTGAAAATGATTCGATTGACCAATGGAAGGACTACCATGGCCACTTTACTTCAAGAAAAATACGAGGCTCGCAAGGCCGAGGTCAATGCTCGCTTTGAGCAGCTTCGCGCTAACGAGGAAGAGCTCAACCGAATCTTTGCCAAGATCTACAACATGGAGGGCGAGGTGCCCATCGAGGTCGAGGATAAGTACGTCTCGGTGGCGCGCATCTTCGACACCGCCGACGAGATTCCCGAGAGCTATAAGGGTAACAAATACGTGCGTACCAAGCGCGATGAGATCACCTCGCTCATAAGCTATGCCGTGGGCTGCATGTTCGGCCGCTATTCGCTGGATGTGGACGGGCTGGTCCTGGCCGATCAGGGCGCCACGGTCGACGACTATCTGGCCAAGATGCCCGATCCCGCCCATGTGACCTTTATGCCCGATAGCGATAACGTGCTGCCCATTACCGATGACGAGTACTTTGACGACGACATCGTGCGCTACTTTATCGACTTTGCGCGCACCGTGTATGGCGAGGAGACGCTTGAGCAGAACCTGGCCTTTATTGCCGAGGCACTCGGCGGCAAGGGTACCTCGCGCGAGGTGATTCGCACCTACTTTTTGAAGGACTTCTTTAAGGACCACTGCCAGACCTATAAGAAGCGCCCCATCTACTGGCTGTTCGACAGCGGCAAGAAGAACGGCTTCAAGTGCCTTGTTTACATGCATCGCTACCAGCCTGACCTGTTGGCTCGCATCCGCACCGACTATGTGCATGAGCAGCAGGAGCGCTACCGTGCCCAGATCGGGTATGCCAACGATGCCCTTGTCAGTGCCGAGCGCGGCGAGCGCGTGCGCTTGGATAAGCGCATCAAAAAGCTCAACGACCAGCTCAAAGAGACCATTGCCTACGAGGAGAAACTGCACCACTTGGCAGACCAGATGATTAAGATCGACCTGGATGACGGCGTCAAGGTCAACTACGCCAAGTTTCAGGATGTGCTGGCGAAGATTAAGTAACTGCAGATACGGTAAGGATATTCATGCCCAAGATCGATGTAGAAGAACAGCTCAAGCTGCGATTTTTGCAGCCGTTGTCCTCATGCGCGCCGCGCCGTGTTGTGGTTTGGCACGATGCGGACGGCGAGTTTGCTCCTGAGTTTGAGCGATTGGCTGCCGAGGGTTTCGACGGCGTGGGGGCCGATGCCGGCGTAATGCCTGCTCACGGTGACTTTGAGCGCCCGGTGCGCTTTGTTGAGGCCTGCGAGGGCCGTATGTTTGCCGTCAAGAAGCTCATCAACCGCGATGACCTTGCGAGCGATATCTTGCTGTATCGCCGTTGCCCGCGCGGCAGGCTTGAGGGTGATTGGCTTGCCGATGTTGAGCTGTATGCCGATCAGTTCCAGGCTGACTATCTTTCGCTTTTGGCCGATCAGCTGGGCATCGAGAATATCGACGCCGTGCGCGAGAGCCTGCGCGAGCACAAGACGTTCTTTGATGCCAAGACCCGCTGCGCTAAGTTTGCCGCGTGTGTTCCGCATGCCTCGGGCGCATCCGATATCGAACTCGGCATCCTTACGGTGAATTTTGGCGGTAAAGAGCTTGGTGACGCGCGCCCCGCGTTTGTGCTGCGTGGCTGTATGACCATGCTGCTGCGCGAGGGTCCCGAGGCGCTGGCCGAGCTGATGGACAAGTATTGCGTGCGCGATGTGCTCTCTGCCTTTATGCTTCGCTGCTATGGGTTTGAGGGACCGCTGTATGAGCGTGACTCATTGCTTATGCTTTCATCCCATGTGCTCCTTACAGCGGCGTCTACCGCGCTTCCCGAGGGAGCGCTCAAGGGACTCGAAAGCTATGTGGCTCCCGCCTACGGCCCCTATTGCCTTGAGGCGGTGCGCACGTGGGACCAGGCCCCCGATACCCAGGCGTCGAGCGAGGACCTATTTGAGATCTGTCGTTTGGTGGAGGATGCCCGCGGGCTCTTTGTGCGGTTTGAGGCTCTGCCGATCGATGCGCTGGCCTCGCTTGATGTGTTCCCGTGCGTCAATGAGGCTGTGCTCTCGCAGCTGTTCTGCTCGTTTGCCCAGGGCGCGGACCGTGTTGAGGATGCGCGCGCATTTGCTGCGCGTCGCTGCGACCTAAGCTGGTACCGTCGTGTCGAGAGCTACTTTGACCTGCTTGCCGCTGTGGCCGATATGTGCGCGTTTAGGCAGGCGCACGCGGGCGGCTTCCATCTGGCGCAGCCCCAGCAGGTGTGGGATGCCTACACGTCCGATTGGTATGCCATGGATGCCGCCTATCGTCATATGTGCACCGCGTATCTGCGGGCGCGCTCCGTCGAGTGCGATGTACTCGAGGAACCTGCCCGAGCTGTGGTGGATTGGGCAGAGAATCTCTACAGTAACTGGTTCTTGGTCGACGCCAATACCTGCTGGGCGGCCGCTGCGCAAGGGGAGTGGGCCGATTGCGGCTACATCGATGGCCCTGCGCGGCAGGATGAGTTCTACTGGCATGTGCTGCCCACCTTTGTGGGCTCTGCCAAAACGACGGTCACTATCGTGAGCGACGCGTTGCGCTATGAGGTGGCCCGCGACGTTGCGGCGCTGCTCGAGCGCGAGCGCGGAGGCAACGTCAAGGTCTCTAGCATGCAAGCGGTCTTTCCCTCCATTACTGAGGTGGGCATGCCCGCGCTGCTGCCACACCAAGCGCTTGAGCTTGCAGCGGATGGCTCGTTTGTGTTGGCTGACGGCATGCCCACTGCCACGACTCCGCAGCGCGAGGCCGTGCTTGCCCACGTTGAGCCCACGGCCCGCGCTTTACGCTCGAGCACATACCTCAACATGACGGGAACCGAACGCAAGACGCTGCTCAAGGACTCAAAACTCGTCTACCTCTATCACAACAAGATCGATGCCACGGGCGAGAAGGCCGCTACGCAGGATGACGTCTTCGGTGCCTGTGCGGACGCCGTGGAGGAACTTGCTGCATTGGCGCGTCGCGTGTGCACCGACGCCCCGGGCGCGCGTGTTGTTATAACGGCGGACCACGGCTTTATCTACACGCGTCGGGAGCTCAGCGAGTGCCAGATGCTCGGCAAGCCGGACCTTCCCGTCCTTGACGCTCCCGTCATGTGCGGCAAGCGTCATCTGGTGGTGCCCAAGGAGGCCGTGGGCGAGCTTTCGGACGAGGTACGCGGGGTGTTTGTTAATGTTGACATGGGACGTTTGGGCGCCGGTTTTGAGGGGTTTGCCCCGCGCGAGAATGTGCACTTCAAGCGTCCCGGCGGCACTAACAACTACGTCCACGGCGGCATGAGCCTGCAGGAGCTCTGCGTGCCCGTTATCGGTTTTTGGCGTGCGCGCTCGGGTTCCAAGGACTTTGTCGACACGCGCGTGGCGACGCTGCGCGTACTAAGTGAGGGACGCCGAGTGACCAACTCGCTCTTCTCGGTCAACTTGATCCAGGAAGAACCCGCCCAAGGCAAGGTTTTGCCGTGCGAGTACGAGCTGGTGTTTACCGATGCAAGTGGCAACGAGGTGAGCGATACGGTCAAGGCGCATGCTAACAAGACTTCTGTTAACTCGCAGGAGCGCGTGGTGCATGCCAAGTTTGCCTTGCATGCAGCGGATGGATTCTCGGCCAAGGGTCCGTACTATCTGGTCTGCCGCGAGCGCGAGACGGGCAAGATCGTTTGGCGCGAGACGTATACCATCGCTGTTTCGTTTGCCCCTGTTGCTGACTTTGGTTTTTAGGAGTGTGCCCTATGTTTGATAGCAATGACGACAATCTGTGGAAAGTTCCCTCGATTGATGTGGATGTGCCCGTGGAGGAGGCCGTGCCTGCGGAGGAGGCCGTGCCTGCCCCGGAGCCGTTGGGTGCTGTGCCCGTTGAGTCTGCGGCGACCACCAAGGACGAATCCTCGACCGATGGCTATGACCAGGCTGTTGACGAGGCTCCCGAGGACGACGGCTACGACATGGATGGCCTTGACGGCAAACTGCTCGAGCACTTTGCTGGCAAGATCGTGCGCAAGGACCTGACGGCCCTTATGAAGCGTGGCGCCAACGTGCCAACCTTTGTGCTGGAGTACCTGCTGGGCATGTATTGCTCAACCGATGACGAGGAAGCCGTGGCGGAGGGCCTTGACCGCATTCGCAGGATTCTTACCGATAACTACGTGCGCCCCGACGAGTCCGAGCGCATTAAGTCCAAGATTCGCGAGCTGGGCCGCTTTACCATCATCGATAAGGTGACGGCCAAGCTCGACGAGTACAAAGATATTTACGTGGCCTCGTTTGCCAACCTGACCATCGAGCCGTTTGTGATGCCGGCCGAGTACGTGCGCGACTATTCCAAGATTCTGCAGGGTGGTATTTGGTGCATTATGATCATCGAGTATCGCCATCCCGTGGATGAGGAAGACGAGTTTGGCATGGAGGTCTTTGGCGACGATGCGCCGCGCCGCTCCAAGGCCAAGCGCAAAAAGCGCGGACCCGAGGATTCTCCGTTTAGCGTGGCTTCGCTCACGCCCATCCAGATGCCCAATTTGGACTTGGATGCCATGGTTGACGAGCGCCAATACTTTACGCGCGACGAGTGGCTCAACATGCTGCTGCGTTCGGCTGGCTACGAACCCAGCGAGCTTTCCGAGAAAGAGCGCCTGCACTTTATCGAGCGCATGGTGCCGCTGATCGAGCGCAACTACAACCTGTGTGAGCTGGGCCCCCGCGGCACCGGCAAGAGCCATATCTACAAAGAGGTCTCGCCCTACGCCATCTTGCTTTCGGGCGGCCAGACCACCACGGCCAACCTGTTCGGCCGCATGAACTCCATGCGCGCCGATCGCGTGGGCTTGGTGGGCCACTGGGACTGCGTGACGTTCGACGAGGTCGCCGGCATGCGCTTTAAGGACACCAACGCCGTGCAGATCATGAAGGACTACATGGCGAGCGGCAGCTATGCGCGCGGCCGCGACCAGATTAACGCCGATGCCTCCATGGTCTTTGAGGGCAACATCAACGACACCGTGCAAAATGTCCTTAAGACCACGCACCTGTTTGATCCATTTCCGCCGGAGTTTAACAACGATTCGGCCTTCTTTGACCGTATCCACTATTACCTGCCGGGTTGGGAAATTCCTAAGATGCGCTCGAGCCTGCTGACTGGTCATTATGGTCTGATCACCGACTGCCTGTCGGAGTTTTGCAAGGAGATGCGCCGCAAGGACTTTACGCACCATATCGACCGTTATTTCCGCTTTAACAGCGACTTTAACAAGCGTGACGAGATCGCCGTGCGCAAGACCTTTAGCGGTCTGGCCAAGCTGCTGTTCCCCGACGAGGCTATGGACAAGGACGACGTGCGCTGGCTGCTGGACTACGCCATCGAGGGCCGTCGCCGCGTAAAGGAGCAGCTCAAGATTATGGCGGGCGTCGAGTTTATCGACGTCAACCTGGGCTATATGGATGCCGACAATCCGCAGGACGTGCACGTGGTGCGTGTGCCCGAGCAGAGCGAGGACACGCTGATTCCCGACGGGCCGCTGCTGTCCGGCCACGTGTTTGGCGTAGGCAGGTCGCAGGGCGGCGAGGTCGCCGTATACAAGCTGGAGAACAAGGCCGTCGCCGGCGAGTGCAAGTTTAAGCACGAGGGCGTGGCCTTTAACAAGCCGGTGCGCGATACGCTGGAGGCCGCGTTCGACAACTTTGTGAACCTGGCGAACCGCGTGGCGCCGGGCATGCACATTGGCTCCAAGGATTACCTGCTGTTCTACAACGACCTGCAGAGCAAGGGCCTGTCCGAAGAAGTTTCGCTCGCCGAGTTTGTGGGCCTGTGCTCCGCGGCGTGCAATCGCCCGGCGATGCCCGCGCTGGCGATTCCGGGAATCTTGCGCATGTCGGGCTCTATGGATGAGATCCGCGGGCTCGAGGACATTATGCGTGTGGCCAAAAACGCCGGTGCCAAGCGTGTGATTTTGCCGCTGAGCGCTATTGCGGGTTTGCAGAGCGTGTCGTCCGAGATCATTTCGGGCCTGAGTCCGGTGTTCTACATGGATGGCGACCCGGTCGACGCCGCGAAGAAGGCGCTAGATCTGTAGGGGTGCTGGCGTGCGGGGCGTCCGGTGTTCGGGCGCCCCGCGAGCATGTTGGTGCGTAGTGCGTGAGGAGGCCTGCCATGGCAGACGAGCGTTCTGTTGGTGAACTGCTCGACGAGCTGTTTGGCTTTGAGTCGGTGGCCAAGCGTCAGACGGCGCTTGAGCAGTATGATCGCGAGGAGTTGGTGCGAAAGGCGCGCTCCCGCGAGCTGCTGGGCGTACTTACGGGCGTCGAGGCCGCCGAGCACGCTGCGCGCGAGTCTGCCGTGCGGGCTGTTGACGGGTATGTCCGTCGTGTTGAGGGCGCTGCGCTTGCACGCGCTCGCAAACAGGTGGGCATTGTTGGACCGCTGCGGATGGAGCGCCGCTATGCTGCCTTTTTGCGCATGGAGGACAAGGCCGAGTTGCTGGCCCGTTTGGAGCAGACGCTTGCGTTTATCGAGGTAAAGCTGCGCGCCACTACGGCGGACAGGGTTCACGCGGCGTACGATACTGCGGGGGCCTTGGTGTTGCGGGATGCGGCACGCCTGAGTGACGTGCGCGTTGTGGATGCCGTGCCCCTGGATGCCGATCTGCTGTGCACGCAGCTGGAGCAGTTGCGTTGTGCCGCCGATGCGACGGACCTTGCGGGTATGATCACAGCGACGTTTGAGTCCGAGCTGAGTGCGACAGGGTCGCAGGGCGCTGGCGGGTTTACGGGCGATTTGGCTGGCGATGTTGCTAGTGACGTGGCGTTGGGGCGTGAACTTACCAACGTGCGCGGCGCTGCGCAGCGAGCGCGCTTGGCGGCTCAGGCGTATCGGGCCGAGCGTGCCGCCCGCGTTGCGGGGAGCACGGTGGAGCCGGTATCGTTGCCCGAGTCTGTGTGCGTTGCGTGTGAGACGGCGTGCGATGCCGGGGAGCTTTCCGAGTTGCTCGCTCAGGTTAAGAAGTCGTTTGATACCTACCGTCGTGTTGTTGCCGACGGTGGGTTGTTCTGTGCGTTTGGCTCTGGCTCACCGCATGGGATTTGCCGGGGCTCGAGCTATTTAGACTACGATTCACGGCTTAACGAAGACGTGCTGGTGGGCGAGTACGATGGCACTACAAGGCATGATGTTCGCCGTGAGGTTCCGATTCCCGAGCTTGTGGATGAGGCTTCGGCCGAGGGCGGCGACTCGCTCGAGGTTGCCGTGGCACGCATGCGCGAGTTCAATGGACGCCGTTATGATGGCGTGCTGGATGAGGACCCCGCGCGTCATGTGAACGCGTTTTGGTATGGACTCAAAAAGCTCAGTCAGTATTGCGAGGCCGGCGTGCGTGTGGACGAGCGTGCTTGGGATTGCTTTATCGATAAGGTGCAGTTTGCCTACGACGAGCCCGTGGGGCGCCTGGCCACGCAGATGGACGACAAGCAGGTTGAGGCTTTTGTCGCTGCCGTGGATGCGCTCGGCGCTGACGAGTAGGGGCTTGGTCTGGCGGGAGGTTTCACCATGAAAATCGAAGTCGATGTAGATCAGCTGCGCGAGAGCCTGCTCGACCGTGCGGGGAGTGCGGCGGGAGTGGGCTTTCCGGCCGCTATGCTCGACGTAGTGGATATCGAGGATGAGTCGCCCCAAGAGCTCCCAGCCCGAGCCGAACGCGAAGGCCTCGACCTCCGCGACTTTGCCGTCGACGATGACTACGGAGCGTCTGACGACTGGTGACCCCGAGTCAGTTCATTCTTTTGTTCCTGAGATATAAGAGAAATCCCTTTTTGAACGTCCTTCGGGTTCCAAAAAATAGCCGATCAGTCTTGGTTTCTTCCTTGCTGTCAAACTTGATAGCCGTTAGCTCGATCGTGCAGATGTAGTCGGCAACTTGGAATAGCCGGTAGGCTCGCGGCGTGGCTTCTCGGTATACGATGACGTCCCTTGCTAGAACGTACTCGAGTGCAGAATGGATGACCTCCGTTACGATCGGTTGACCGTTGTCGTAGTAAATCTTAACGGTGTCGTATCGCTGAAAGAATTCCAGATGGTCGAAAAGTTCAACCGTGAGGTCCCGCCTCATTCTTTCCGCAAGACCGTTTTGATTGTCGGTGAATTCGCTCATTCGGTATTGTAGGCAGAGGTAGCGTATTGGGAGATGCTGAATGAACGCGCGAAATGCGCTCAGCATGTGCCTTCGCTGCTCCTTGGGAAGATCTTTGTAGTCGCCGTTTCCGTTCAATAGGGGTCCTGCATGAAAAGGCGTATTGGGAAGCGAGGACTGCGACAGGGCTCGCTCGTAGCGGTCAATGCGTTCAACGATTGCATCGTTTTGATCGTGAAAAACGAGGGTGACGAGGTAGTAGTTGGAGACGCCTCCGAGGTCGCCAGATTCGTCGACAAAGACGGAGAGTTCGCTCATGGTGGGCCTCCATTTTTTCAAAAAAATGCCGGGGGTAAGACCCCGGCTCTTGGAGGCCCCTCTTTTGGAGGGAACCATATTCTTTATACCATGAGATAAGGGGTGCTTTCAAGTTTAATTATAAAAAGCAAACATATGTTCGTCAAACTACCTGCGAAAAGTCCTTAGCCGCCGAGAGGTTGGGTAGAGCGGCTCGTAAATTGCTGACGCAATGGCGCCGGTGGTTTCCGGAGAACTGTTTAGTCTTGACTCGCATTAAAAATGCCGGGGGACATCCCCCGGCTCTTGGAGGTCCCTCTATTCGAGGGTACCGACTTCTTTATAGCATGAGATCGGACGGCTTTCAAATGGCGCCATGTGGATGGGGTGTCGCGCCTGATAAAGCCCTCAATGAATGGCATCTAACTAGTGTTCGTGATATAAAGAAATCAGTCATCTCAAAAGAGAAGGCTTCCAAGTGCCGGGGACGTTTTCCCCGGCTTTTTTCATTTCGGTGTCAATTCAAATGTTTTTCAACCCATCCCCTTAATAACTTGCGGTGAAATAGGGACTGTTTAGGCTGCTAGAAGGCCTATTCCCTATTTCACCGCAACTTATGGGTGGGGATGGCTACGACGCTAGCGTGGCGATGACGGCTTCGTCGCCGGCGTATATTAGGGTGTTGCCGTCGGGGATGATCGTCTGGCCGTCGCGTTTGAGCATCACGACGATAAAGGGATGCTTGCCTTGCGGCACATCGCGAAGACGCTGGCCGGCCAGGCGACCGTGGGGCGTCACAGTGACCTCGCGCAGCGTAACTTCGGCACGCTCTTCGAACGTCGGGGCGGCCATCACCAGCAGATCGCCTTCCTCGATGACGGTATCGCCGTTGGGCAGCACCGGGTGCGCGCCGTCGCGCAGCACCAGGACCACGAGCATATCTGTGGCGCTGCCAATGTCCGCGAGCGAGCGTCCGGCAAACGGATGTCCAGCGCCCACCTTGAGCTTTACAAACGACATGCCGTCCTCGTCGCGGTAGTCGTTAAAGGTGCGGCGCACGTCGCCGGTCGCATCGATCATATCGAGCTTCTTCGCCACCGCCGGCAGAAGCGAGCCCTGCACCACAATGCTCGACACGGCAATCACAAACACCAGGTCAAATAGGTCGTGTCCGCCGGGAACGCCGGCCACCACGGCAAAGAGACTAAAGACGACCGAAGCTGCTCCGCGCAGACCCGCCCAGCTTACGAGCGCAACCTGGCGAGGGTTCGTCCTAAACGGCGCCAGCAGCATGCCTACGGCGATGGGGCGGCTCGCAAAGAGCATAAACGCCATGAGTGCCAGGCCCGGTAGCAGCATTTGCGGCAGGCGTGCGGGTGTAACGAGCAGGCCCAGCAAAAAGAAGATGGTCATCTCTGCCATCTCGGTGAGGGTGTCAAAGAAGTGCGCCATCTCGACTTTGCCGGTGATGTCGCTGGCACCCAGCACAATGCCGGCCAGGTATACAGCCAAAAAGCCGTTGCCGCCCAGGTAGCTCGGCAGCGCGTAGGCGACGATGGCCACGGCGAACAAAAAGATGGTCTGCGCGTCCTTGGCCGTTGCGTGCGCGCGTTCAATCAGGCGGCCCGCCGCCCAGCCGATGGCAAGGCCCAGGCCCACGCCCAGGATAATCTGCTTGGCCAGCAGTGCGGGAATGTTGATGTCGCCGCCGGCCGCGAGTGTAGCGAGCACAGCGGTGAGCATGTAGGCGACGGGGTCGTTGGAGCCCGATTCGACCTCGAGCAGCGAGTCGGTGCCGCCCCTCAGCGAAAGGCCGTGCTCGCGCAGAACGCTAAAGACGCTGGCCGCGTCGGTGGACGCCACGACCGATCCCAGCAGCAGGCCGCCGATCCAGTCGAAACCCAGCACAAAGTGGGCGAATACGCCGGTGATGCCGGCAGTGATGACGACGCCGAGCGTGCTCAGCAGCACCGCGGGCACGGCGACGGGCTTGGCGCGGTCGATATTGGTGTTAAAGCCGCCATAGAACATGATGAACAGCAGCGCCGTGCTGCAGACGGTTTCGGTGAGCGCGTAGTCGCTAAAGTCGATGTGCGCCGGGCCGTTGACGCCCAACAGCATGCCGAGCGCGATAAAGATGAGCAGGGTGGGGAAGGGGAGTTTTTTGCCGGCGGGTTTGATGGTCAGGCACAAAATGATGACGAGGCCGATAAAGAGAAGGATCTGGTTCATGGATGGTGTCCGCTCCTGGGTGGTTGGCGTGGCACGGTCAGTTGCCTGCGGTTATTTGTACCCAAAGATGGTGGGTTTATGGGGTTGGATTGCGGGCGTGCGCGATATCGTCATAGACGGCTGCCGTCTTTGCCTCTGCTCGGAAACCCTTTCCAGCTTTATTGCAACGGAGTACAATGGGTAACGTTTAAGTTCAACTTGAAGTTTTAGTTGCGGCACCGGGCTTCGGCCGCAATGCAAGGAGAGGCGTACCATGGCGATCTATGTGACATCTGATGCTCACGGGCACGTGCGTGCGCTTGACGAGGCCCTGTCTAAGATCTCGTTGACTTCCGACGACACGCTGTACGTGCTGGGCGACATGATCGATCGCGGGCCCGATCCGGTCGGCGTTATTAAGCTCGTGCGCTCGCTGCCCAACGCCCGCGTGCTCAAGGGTAATCACGAGCAGATCATGCTCGATGCCATCGTTGGCCAGGATCCGCTCGATGCCGAGACCTGGGATATCAACGGTGGCTGGACGACGCGCGAGCAGCTCAACGACATGGAATATGAGGCATACGAGGAACTCGTGCGATGGATGGCCGCGCTGCCGCTCTACGCGGTGGTCGAGACCGAGGAGCGCCCGTATCTGCTGGTACATGCTGGAATCGAGATGAAGGCGGCGCGCGCGTTTTTGCTTGAGCATGGCGTCGATTGTGCCGATGGCGTCGGAGCGGTGGATGCCGATCGCGAGCTGCTGCAGCAGATGCTCGCGGTGCAGTCGTCCGATGACCTGCTATGGATTCGTCACGGCTATTGGGATGTGCCGACCGGGCTGCTTTCTGCCGAGGGCAAGGGCCCGGTCGTGGTGAGCGGCCACACGCCCACGGTATCGCTTGGGCGCTATTGCGAGGTCGGTGGTCTGGCGGGGCTCGATGAGGAATCGGGACGCGGGCAGATCGTGCGCTTGGGCGGCGAGGACACTGCCGGTGTGCCCGATCGCATCGACATCGACTGCGCCGCCGCCACCGGCTCCGAGTTCGGCCGCGTGGGCATCCTGCGCCTGGACGACGGGGCGGAGTTCTACGCGAACATCAACCCGGGCGAATAATCGGTGCAAGGGGTAGCTAATTTGGGATGGGGCTTTTTTTGACTACTTTTGCCCTTCTGCCCGCTAATTGATTTCCCTGGGACGGGGATTAAATAATCATTTGGCTGCCCGCTGGCTAAGTGAGTAGACTTTTTTGGAAATGCCGAGCACCCAACTTATTTTCCTCAATAAAACCGCAGGTCAAAGACTTGTGCTCTGTCGGTGTGGTCGGGGATTCGGTAAAAGTCTACTCACTTAGTTTTGCGTGATGCATATTGTTCGCAATGTGACCCCAGCCGGGGTGATTCCACCGCAAATTAGCTGCTCCCATCGCCGCAATTAGGCGCCGTACGGATTCCGGTCCCTCTCTATGCGTTGGCGGATGTGGGCGTACTCGATAACCAACAGTACCAGCAGCAGGGCCATGATGGCTAGGTAGCTTACGACGGCGCCCATCAGGCCGAGCAGATTGATTAGAATCACCGGCAGTACCACGCTCGCGGCAAAACAAATCAGGTAGACCTTGGTGACGTCGCCGGCGTGGCGCAGCACCGTGATGATGGCGTAGATAAAGTCGATGGCCGCGGTGACGCCGCCGGCGACGACCATCAGCAGCGCCAGCGTACGGTAGCGTTCAAAGCTGAGACCGTACATAAAGCTCATGAGGGGAATACCGGGACCTGCCATAAATGCGGCGCACACGCCGGTGATGACCACGATCAGCGCCATAACGGCAACAATAATCAGGTCAAAGCGACGACGCTTGCGAGGATTAGCCCAAATGCTCGACAAGCGCAGGAGCTGCGGTTTATAGACAAATCCAATGCTCAACAGAATAGCCTGAGCTGGAAAAAAGAGGGCATTAAAGTACAGCTGGTATTTGTAGGCCAGTGTGCCTTCCATCACAAACTTGGGCATGCTCTCGATAAGGTTGAACAGGAATAGCGCGCCAAAGAGTGGAGCGCACTGGACAAACAGGTGGCCGACCTCGCGCAGGCTCACGCGGCGCGATTTTTCGGTCTCGAGCAGGGCGAGCGGCGCGGTGACCAGCACGAGCGAGGCGATCGCGGTGACGCCCATGGCCATGGCCGCGATGGGCATGCTGCGCGTGAGGAGCAGCGCCACGCTGAAGACCGCGATGACGCCGACGGAGCGCAGCGTTTGGCTCATGCCAGCCAAGTAGAGCTTGTCGGCCTGCTGCAGGCGGCCTTCGTACACGTCGGCGACGCCGTCTATCACCTTATACAGGTAGACGCCCAGGCCGATCGTCGCCATCTGCGCGTCATAGCCGCGGGCGCTGCTGTACATGAGGCCGCAGCCTAGGGCGAGCGCTCCGCAAAGCCAGCGGTTGAGCTGGTAGGAGGCAAAGGACGTCGTTTCGTCGATGTCCGAGACCTGAAAATTGCGCACGCCATAGTTGCACGCGATCATGATGAGCGTGCCGGTGACAAAGGCGATGGAGAATTTGCCTGCTTCTTCTGCTCCCACGAGCTGCGTAGACACGATGGTGAGCAGCGGAAACGCCAAGCCCCACACGGCGGTGCCGAGGGTGTTCCAAAGATAGTCGCGACTGGTGGCGTGCTCCTCGTATTCCGCTTCCTGCATGGAGAAGCCGCCGCCGTAGACGGCGCCGAGCAGACGGTTCCACCAAGCGTTGACCATGCGGCGAACGGGGCCGGGCTCCCGATCGCGTTCGCGCCGACGACGTGTGGCTTGGCTGCTATCGGGCCCGCCGGCGTTGCGCTGGCTCAGCTCCTGGATGCGAGCGAGCTCCTCGGCGGTGTGCGAGGCCGGGAACAGGCCGTTCTCGATGCGACCGCCCTGGCTGGGTGCCCCGCCCGATACGGTGGGGTCGGAGACGCCGTTGTGACGGGCGATGGCGCGGCGGATGCTATCGAGGGGCGTGATACTCAAAGCGGAGTCCTTTCTATTGCTGCGCTTTAGTATAGACGCGACGGTGTTCGCTCGTGTTTTTGAACGGATTGTTCAATAATTTCGGCGGGCGGCTGTAATTTGTCGGTAAACGTGCGGTATCCTGTTGAAGTTTTGTGACACCCCCGATGCCGCCCACGCGGTACCAAGGAGCTTCTACCTATGGACGTCGCCGCATTCTTACTGGCTCTTGTGCCGATTATTTGGCTGGTCGTGATGCTGCTGTGCTTTAAATGGCCAGCTTGGAAGGCCGCTATCGGATCGTTTGTCCTTTCGTGCTTGCTTGCCTTCGCATGGTGGCACCTGCCGGCAGCGCAGATCGCGACCGCCTCGCTCGAAGGTTTTTTGATGGCTCTGTGGCCCATCGTCCTGGTGATCATCGCCGCGGTGTTCACGTATAACCTGTGCGTTCGTACGGGCGCCATGGACGTGATCGGCAGCATGATCACCTCCATCAGCAGCGACCGCCGTCTGCTGGCGCTGCTCGTGGCTTGGTGCTTCGGTGGCTTTATGGAGGGCATGGCCGGCTTCGGTACCGCTGTCGCCATTCCCGCCGGCATGCTCGCGGGCCTGGGCTTTGAGGCCGTGCCTGCCGTGCTCATCTGCCTGCTGGCCAACGGCGTGCCCACGCCCTACGGCTCCATCGGCATCCCCACGGTGTCCGTTGCCGACCTGGTGGGTTTGGATTCCCTTCACCTAGCGACCGTTCAGCTGGTGCAGCTCGCACCGTTCTTTGTGGTGATGCCGCTATTTATTGTGCTGGTTGCGGGCCGTGTTGCCGATGACCAGGGCAATGCCGCGAGTGTGGGCGAGCGTCTGCACGGTGTTGCCGGCGTGGCGTTGCTCTCCGGCGTGTCGTTTGTCGGCGCGGCTCTGGTCGTTGCCATGTTTGTGGGCCCCGAGCTGGCCGTGGTCGTAGGATCCATCGTTTCGCTCGCGCTGACAGCTGCGCTTGCCATGCGTGCCGAGAAGTCGGGGCATCTGGACGCACGCTTCCATATGAATATCGAGGCCGGCGAACAGCTCACCGTTAAATCGGCGCTTTCGGCCTGGTCGTGCTTCATTCTGATTTTTGTACTGCTGCTGGGTACGTCCAACCTGGTGCCCGCCGTGCATGCCGCGCTTGCGCCCTTTGCAAGCCACGTGCAGGTGTATTGCGGCGAGAACCCCGGTACGCTTACGTTTTCGTGGATTAACACGCCGGGTGTTTGGATCTTCCTGGCCGCGTTTGTCGGCGGTGCCATTCAGGGTGCTTCGCCACGCATGATGGGCGAGGTGCTGGCCGCGACTGTGAAGCAGATGATGCCGACGGTGATCACGATGCTTTCGGTGCTGGGCTGTGCCAAGGTGATGGGCTATGCGGGCATGATCTCTTCGATCAGCGCGTTCTGCATCGCCGTCGCCGGTGGGCTGTACCCGATTCTGGCTCCGTGGATCGGCGCAGTCGGTGCGTTTGTGACCGGCTCGGGCACGTCCTCGGGCATGCTGTTTGGCCCCATTCAGAGCCAGGCTGCCACTGCGCTGGGTGTGAGCGACTACTGGATGGTCGCGTTGAACGCCCTGGGCGTCGCCGCCGGTAAGATGATCTCGCCGCAGACCCTCGCCATTGGTCTTGCCGCCGTGCTCGTGCGCGGTAAGGATGCCGAACTCCTGGGCGCCGTCCTGCCCTACGCCGCCGGCATGCTGGTCCTGATGAGCGCCATAGCCATGCTCGGCCAAGGCCTGCCGCTGTAGTCGGCACTTAGGGACGTTCCTTATAATATGAGCAGGACATTGTCAAGAGGCAAAATCGGGCCTGGCCCCAACGATATG